>CAMVLN010000042.1 GCA_947168325.1 uncultured Elusimicrobia bacterium
AATTGAAGTTTATTTATTAAGCTAAAAAAATGGTAAAAAACAGGATTTTAAGTAGATAGAATATAATACAAATTGAGTTTAGTATAAGAGGACAAAATGTCTTTTAATAGGAAAGATCTTTTAGGCTTGGAATATTTAGATAAAAAAGAAATACAAACAATTCTTGATTCTGCAAGACCTTTTAAAAATATGTTTACAAGATCAATAAAAAAAGCTCCTGCTCTTGTTGGTAAAACTGTAGTCACTTTATTTTACGAACCTTCAACAAGAACTAGAACTTCTTTTGAAGTTGCTGCAAAAAGGTTGTCAGCAGATGTTGTAAATATTGCAACAGCTACTTCTAGTGTAGTAAAAGGTGAAAGTTTAATTGATACAGGGAAAACTCTTGAAGCAATGAAAGCTGACATAATAATAATAAGAAATACTATCGCAGGAACACCACATTTGCTTGCCAAAAATTTAAAAGCTTCTATAATAAATGCAGGTGATGGTTTTCATGAACATCCAACACAAGGCCTTTTAGACCTTTTTACTATGTATGAAAAGAAGAAAAAGATTGAGGGTTTAAAAGTTTTATTAGTTGGTGATATAGTGCATAGTAGGGTAGCAAAATCAAATATTTGGGCATTGACAAAATTCGGTGCAAAAGTTAAAGTTGTAGGGCCACCAACATTAATTCCCAAAAATATATCAGAGTTAGGAGTTGAAGTTTTTTATAATTTAGATGAAGCTATAAAAGATGTAGATGTTATAAATATTTTAAGAATACAAAAAGAAAGACAACAAGAAAATTTTTTTCCATCAGATCATGAATATATTGAATTTTATCAATTAACAAAAGAAAGACTTCTAAAAGCAAAGCCAGATGTTTTGATTATGCATCCTGGTCCTATGAATAGAGGAATAGAAATATCTTCTGAAGTTGCAGATAGTCCACTAGCAGTTATTAATGAACAAGTAACAAATGGAATTGCAATTAGAATGGCAGTTCTTTATCTTTTAGCTACAGCAAGGAACAAACGGAAAAATAGAGGATGAAATGTTAATTCAAATAAAAAATATAAAAATTATTGATCCTTCAACTAACACAAATAAGGTTGGTGATATTTTTATTGAAGATAAAAAAATAGTAAATAAACTATCAGCTAAACCAGAAAAAATAATTGATGGCAAAAACAAGATTGCAGTTCCTGGACTAATAGATGTTCATTGTCATTTAAGAGAGCCTGGTCAAGAAGAAAAAGAAACAATAAAAACAGGGACTATGTCTGCAGCAAAAGGTGGAATTACAACAGTATTTTGCATGCCAAATACAAAACCTGTTACAGATAATGCTCCCTCTGTAGAATATATTCTTATGAAAGCACAAAAAGAAGGTAAAGTAAATGTTTTTCCTATTGGTTGTATAACAAAAGGTTCTTTAGGTAAAGAACTTGCAGAGATAGGAATATTAAAAAAAGCGGGAATTGTTGCTGTAAGTGATGATGGTGTTCCTGTAGAAAACTCTCAAATGATGAGAAGAGCATTAGAATATACAAAAATGTTTAATTTACCAGTAATATCACATTGTGAAGATAAAGAATTGTCTAGAAATGGTGTTATGAATGCAGGTAAAAATTCTATGATATTCGGTCTTAGAGGAATTCCTAAACAAAGTGAAGAAATAATGGTATCAAGAGATATAATGCTTTGTGAACTTACAGGTGGAAAACTTCATATAGCTCATGTTTCAACAGCAGGTTCAGTAGAACTCGTAAGACAGGCAAAAAAGAAAGGGTTAAATGTTACCTGTGAAACATGCCCTCATTATTTTTCTTTGACTGATGATTATGTTCAAAATTATGATACAAGTTATAAAATGAATCCTCCTTTAAGAACACAAGCAGATGTTGAAGCAATAAAAGAAGGTTTAAAAGATGGAACTATTGATTGTATAGCTACAGACCATGCCCCTCATACACTTGAAGAAAAAAGTAAAGAGTTTGATTTAGCACCGTTTGGAATTATTGGTTTTGAAACAGCATTACTTTTAATATTAAGTGAACTTGTAGATAAAAAAGTTTTAACATTAGAACAAGCAATATCTAAAATGACTACAAATCCTGCAAAGATATTTTCATTAAAAAATAGAGGAACTTTAAAAGTTGGTTCAATTGCTGATATTACAATTATAGATTTACAACAAGAATATGAATTTAAGAAAGAAGATATCTTGTCAAAAAGTAAAAATTCACCTTTTATTGGTAGAAAATTTAAAGGTTGTGCTGTAACAACTATAGTAGGAGGAAAAATAATTTGGACATTAAAAGATGGGATTATCAATTAGAAATAGTAGAAAATAAAAATATTTGTTTGAATTTTTATAAATTTTCAATAGTGTCAAAAGAAATTGCAACTGTTGCAGTTGCGGGGCAATTTTGTATGATAGGTTTTGAAAAAATTTTTTTAAGAAGGCCGTTAAGTATTTACTTGGTAGATAAAAAAAAGGGGACAGTTTCTTTTTTATATAAAGTTGTTGGTAAAGGAACAGATATTTTATCAAAATTATCTGTTGGAGAAAAAATAAATGTTTTAGGTCCTTTAGGACATGGATATAATTTAGATATAGAAGAAAAAAAAGAACCAGTTCTTGTTGCTGGTGGAACGGGTATAGCATCAATCCATTTTTTGGCAAATAGTTTAAAAATAAAAGGTAGCTTATATTATGGTGTTAGAAAAAAAGAAGAATTACTGTGTTTAGATAAATTTGAAAAAATGGGTTGGAAAATTTTTGTTTCTACAGAAGATGGCTCTTATGGGTATAAAGGTTTTATAACAGATTTATTACAAAAACAAATAAAGCAAGAAAGTGTTGTTTATGTTTGCGGGCCAACTCCTATGATGAAAAAAGTTATAGATATAGCTAAAGGGAAAAATATTTTTGGATATGCTTCTCTTGAACAAAAAATGGCTTGCGGAATGGGAGTGTGTCAAGGATGTGCTGTTAAAATAAGTAATGCTTACAAAATGGTATGCAAAGATGGACCAGTATTTTCAATAAATGATATATATTTTGAATAAGTAGTAAATATTAAATATCAGCATATTGTAAAGTTGTTGTTCCCTCACCTAGCAAATTTTCCAATTCTTTTATACATTTATCGGTGTATTTTACAGTATATTCTGTTTCTATAATATAATCATCTAGATTGTATTTTGTAATATCTAATAGAACTTTTGATTTTCCCGGATACTTTTTTAGTATTTCTATAATTTTGTTTGACAATTCATCATCTAAAGATACCGCTGATACTTGTATTCTTAAAGAACCCAAAAACGGTGGAAATTTTTTCTTTGCTTCTTCCATAGAATAAAATTCTTCTACAGAAAGTTTTGGATGTCCCTTATCGTTAAGTACTTTTCCTTTAAGTACAACTATTGCTTTTTCTTGTAATTGTTCCCTTATTTGTTCATATAACTTATGAAAAACTATACAATCTAAATAGCCATACATATCTTCAATCCTAAATGTTCCATAAGTTTTTGTTTTATCTTTTTTTGATACTAAATGTTTTATAAAGGTTAACATTCCCGCCACTCTTATAATTTTTGCTGTTGAAAAATCTGTATCTTCTGGAGGGGTAGGAACTTTATCTAATCTATACATAGAAAAAGCTATCATATCTCTTTTATATTTTTCTAAAGGATGTCCTGATAAATAAAAATCTAAAACTTCTTTTTCAAATTCTAGTGCCACATTTTCTTCTAATGGTTTTATTTTTTTGTCCATTACATTTACAGATACGGTTGACATTTGGCTACTTTCAAATAAAAAACCCTGTGTATCTTCTTTTTCTTTTTTTATTTTTATAGCTTGTTGTATAGACTTTTCAATATCATCAAGGATTTTTGCCCTAACTTCTAATTTATCCTTTGAAAAACAATCAAAAACTCCTGCTTTACAAAGACATTCTATTGCTCTTTTATTAACTGTTGTCAAATCTATCTTTGATAAAAAATCTTCAAAAGATTCAAATTGCCCATAATTTTTTCTTGCTTCAACTATATTTTCTGCAGCAGCTTCACCAACATTTTTTATACCAAGCAAACCAAACCTTATATTTTTCCCTTCCACAGAAAATTTTTCTTGTGAATATCTTATGTCTGGTGGTAAAGTTTTAATTTTAAACTGTTTAACATCTTCAATATATTGTATTAAAGTTTTTACTTCGCCTGCTTTAGCTGATACTCCTAACTCGTTATTCATACATGCTGTCATATATTCAAGTGTATAATGAGCTTTTAGGTAAGCTGTTCTATATGTAACATAAGCATAAGCAGCAGAATGAGATTTATTAAAACCATATCCTGCAAAAGTTACCATGTTGTCAAAAATTTTATTTGTTATTGATGGTGGAATATTTTTTGCTTGTCCACCTGCAACAAATTTTACCCTTGCAGCTTCCATTTTATCTATAAGTTTTTTACCCATAGCTTTTCTAAGACCATCAGCTTCACCTGCCGTAAAACCTCCTATAGCCATAGACATTTGCATAACTTGTTCTTGATACAATATAACCCCATAAGTGTTTTGTAATATTGGCTCTTGTAAAGGATGGTCATAAACAACTTTTCTTCTACCATGCTTACAATCTACAAAAACATCAAGCATACCTGCACCTATAGGACCAGGTCTATACAAAGCATTTAAAGCTGTAATATCATCTATATTGCTTGGTTTCATTCTTCTAACTAAATCTTTCATTCCATCAGATTCTAGCTGAAATATTCCAAAAGTTTTTGCTTCCTGTAAAAGTTGAAAAGTTTCTTTATCATCTAATGGAATTTTATCTATATCAAAATTTGGTTCTTTTTGTTTTATTAACTTAATTGCTTCATTAATAATTGTTAAATTTTGAAGTCCTAAAAAGTCAACTTTAAGCAAACCTAAATCTGGCAAAATTTTACCATCGTATTGTGTTGTAACAACACCTTTTTTACCTATTGCAAGTGGAGAAAAATTTCTAATATCTTCCGGAGCAACTATAAGACCTGCAGCATGCACTCCAGTATGCCTTTTAGTCCCTTCAAGTTTTGCAGAAATTTTTAATAAGTCCACTACTTTAGTATCTTTTTTTATAATTTCTTGTAACTCTTTAGATTCTGTAATTGCCTGTGAAATAGAAAATCTTGCTGGAATAGCATTTGCTATTTTTTGTGTATCTGCTGGAGTAAATCCCATAACTCTACCAACATCTTTTACAACCATTTTTGCTTCCATAGCACCGAAAGTTATAATTTGAGCACAATTGTTCTGCCCATACTTATTTCTAACATAGTCTATAACTTGTTCTCTACCAAAGTCTGCAAAATCAATATCAAGGTCAGGCATAGAAACTCTATCAGGATTTAAAAATCTTTCAAAAAGCAAATCATATTTTAATGGGCAAATATCTGTTATGCCAAGTGTATATGTTACAATTGAACCAGCACCTGAACCTCTACCTGGACCTACTGGTATTCCATGATCTTTTGAATACTTTATAAAATCCCATACAATCAAAAAGTATGAAGCAAACCCCATTTTTTTTATAACTGAAAGTTCATATTCAAGCCTGTCAGTATGTTTTTTTTCTATAACAGGATATCTTCTTTTTAATCCTTCTCTACACAAATGTTCAAGATAAGTTTGTGAAGTAAACCCTTTGGGAACTTCAAAATTAGGTAGTAAATCTCCATTACCTTTTTTTATCTCAACATTAACCTGTTCTGCAATAACTAATGTATTTTTTATTGCATCTGGAACATAAGAAAATGTTTGTATCATTTCTTCTGGAGATCTATAATAAAATAAATTTGACCCCATTCTCATTCTGTTAGCATCATTTACCATTTTTTGTGTATTTATGCATAACAAAATATCATGATAGTAAGCATCTTCTTGTTTTAAATAGTGGCAATCATTTGTAGCAACTAAAGGAATTTGTGTTTCTTTTGAAAGTTCTAACAGTGGTGCAATTATTCTTTTTTGGTCTTCAAGCCCATTATCCATAATTTCAAGATAATAATTACCTTTACCAAAAACATCTTGATACCATCCGGCAACTTTCTTTGCTTCTTCTTTTTTTTCTTGTGATAAAAGTGTTGCTATTTCCCCTGCTAAACAAGCAGAAGAACATATAAGCCCTTTAGAATATTTTTGTAATAGTTCTTTATCTATTCTTGGTTTATAATAAAATCCTTCCGTAAACCCTGCACTAACTAAATAAGATAAATTTCTATATCCTTCATTATCTTTTGCAAGTAATATTAAATGATGATAACCACCATTTTCTTTATCTTTATCAAATCTACTTTTTTTAGCTACATATACTTCACAACCAATTATAGGTTTTATTCCGCTATCTAAACATGCCCAATAAAATTCCATTGCACCATACATATTACCGTGATCTGTAATAGCAAGTGCTGGCATTTGATACTGTTTTGCAATAATATCAAACAATTCTAATGGATGCCCTTTTTTAGTAAGTTTTGTTAGTCCATCTAACAAAGAATATTCTGTGTGATTGTGTAAATGTACAAACTCTGCTGACATTAAAATGCTCCAACTTTTTTATAAATATACTCTACAATATATGGAAAATTTTAGCAAAAGATAAAAAAATTATGTAATATCTATTTTAAAAATTATAACATATTAAAAGGTTTTAAAAAATTATAAAAATGAAAACAATATTTATTTCTACAAGTAAAAAACAACACGAACAAGTAATAGAAATTACAAGCGAAATACTGAAAAACAAAGGAATAGTTGTTCTTCCTACAGATACTGTTTATGGAATAATGACAAGTGTTTTTAATTTTGAAGGGCAAAAACAAATTTACAAACTTAAAAATAGGGAAATAAAGAAACCTTTAATTTTAATGTCAAACAGTATTAAAACATTAAAAAGATTTGTAACTTTTCCAAAAGGCATAGAAAAAATAATAATGGATTTTTGGCCAGGTCAACTTACATTGATTTTACCTACAACAGAGCTAGGCAAACTTCTTACTGGTGGTAAAAATAATTTAGGGGTTAGAATACCTAACTGTAAAATATTACTGGATATTATGGCAAAATATGATATTCCATTAATGACAACTTCTGCAAATATTTCTGGTAAAGAAAGTGCAAAAACAGCCAAAGTAGCAAAAGAATATTTTAATAATAAAATAGATTTAATCGTTGATGACGGCAAATGTAAGTTTTCTTTTGAATCTACAGTTATTGATATGGTAAAGTTTCCTTATGTAGTAATAAGAAAAGGTTGTTTGGACTGTAAAAAACTTTTGGAATATATTTAAAATAAAGATTTAAACAGTATAGTTTGTGCTTTTATATAAAACAATAAGCATAATTGCTTGACAATGTAAAATATAATAAAATATATACTACATTGTGATAGAAACTATATAAATCTATTTTAATGTAACTTTTTTACATAAGTAATTGTCAAAATATTATAAATTTTAAAAAAAGGAGAAATTTATGAAAAAAACAAAAATGTTGTTAAGTTGTTTAATGATGTTGATGTTTTCAGTATCAGTGTTTGCTGGGCAATGGCAAAAAAATTGTTCGGATTATATAATTTCATCACAAGATGAACAATGCTGTCAAAAAGAAAATTATTGTAAAGCTGAATGTTGTCAACAAGAAAAATGTTGTCAGCAAGAGCAGTGCTGTAACAAAAAAGAAATGTTTTTTATGTGCGATGGCAATATAGAACAAGAAGAATGTCCAATGTTTAACCGTCATTATTTTAAAAGAGATTTTATGAGAAAAATTGGTGAAAATTGTGGCAAAAATTTCAAAAAAGGTTTTTGTGAAAAAATGTTTAAGAAATTAAATATTACAGATACACAAAAAGAAGCTTTAAAATCATTAAAAGAATCTAGCATAAAAAAACAACAAGAATTAATGAAAATAATTATGAAAGAATGGGAAACAATAAATAAGGAATTATTGAACGAAAACTATAGCCAAAAAATAATAAAAAAATCTATTAAAAATATTAAAGCTCTTTCTAATAAAATTATAGACAACAAAATAACAAATAAACAATCATTGAAAAAAATATTAACTAACGAGCAATATATTAAAATGTTCAAACCAAAAACAAAATACGATATGTTAGCAGAAAGATTAAATTTATCTAACGAACAAAAAGAAAAAGTAACAACAATTATTGAAGCTGCTGATAAAACAAAAAAAGAACTTGTTTGTAAAAAGTTTGAAAAGAAAAAATTATTAAAAGAAGAAATTGAAAAAGAAAATAGCAACAAAGATACAGTAGTTCAATTAATGGAAGATATTTCTAATATATCTAACGAATTATTTAAATTACAAATAGATACAAAAATAAAATTAAAAGATGTTTTATCTTTTGAACAATACAATAAAATGAATAATTGTAATAAAAGAGATAAATTTTCTAAAGTTCCATCAGCAGAAGAAGAGAACTAAATTCACTATAAAATATTCACTATAAAATATTTATTGTAGGATACAAATACCGGGTGATATAATTAACAATCTTTTAATATCACCCGGCTTTTATTTTTAGTGTTTTTTCCTAAATTTATTATTAGAATAGTTATTGTTGTTTGAATATTTCAAATTTGTTCTTTTTGAATAGTTAAATTTTCTACTATCTATATTATTTATTTTTGGACTATTTAGTTGAATAATTTCAAGTTTCTGTTTCATTCTTGCATTTCTATCTTTTTCAACAAATATATCATTACCATCAATGTCTTGTTTAGTATAATACATCATTGTTGAAAAAGTAGAGGGTGTTGGTGTAAAAACTTGTACTTGCTCAGGGGAAAAATTCATATTCTTTTTAATAAAACTAACTAACTCTTTACAATTATCTAGTGTGCTACCTGGATGAGCAACCATAAAGTAGCAAGTAAGAAATTGATTTAGCGGTTTATTTATATGTTTGAAATCTTTCATAAAATCTAAAAATGTTGACTGTTTAGGTTTTCCCATTAAATCTAAAACATTATCACAAATATGTTCGGGTGCAATTTTTAGTTGTCCTGAAATATTATTTTTTGAAATATATTTTAAATAATTTATTCCATCTTTGCTATCTGCAATTATTAAATCGTGCCTTATTCCTGAAGATATGAAAACTTTTTTAATTTTTTTGTTTTTAGAAATTTCTTTTAGTAAATCAATTTGTTCGTTATGTGAAAAAACTAAATTTTGGCAAACTTTAGGATAAAGACATTTTTTATCTTTACATTTTCCTACTAAATCATTAACTTTACAAGTAATTTTATACATATTACCTGTAGGACCACCAACATCAGAAATGTATCCTTTAAAATCTGCAAATTGTGCTAATTGATTTATTTCTTTTATTATTGATTTTTTGCTTCTTGAAATTACAGATTTGCCTTGATGAACTGCTATTGCACAAAAATTGCATTCTCCACAACAACCTCTATGTGATACTACTGAAAATTTTATTGTATCTTGTGCTTTAACTTTTCCTTGTTTTGCATAGTAAGGATGAACTTCTCGTGTAAAATCCATATCATAAATTGTATCTAGCTCTTCTTGTGTTAAAAAATCTTGTGGTGGATTATGAATTAAATATCTCTTGTCATGTTTTTGGTTTAGTCCTTTAGAATTTGTATAAGCAGAGTTGTTATAAAAAGTTTTAAACATTTCTCTAAAACTATCAGGATTTCCTATACATTCTTCAAAAGAAGCAATATCAATATAGTTTGTTTTTGGCTCTTTTGAAATATAACATAATCCTTTAATATCTCTAAAATTTTGATTGTTTTTTATTGCTAAAGATAGTTCTAGCATAGTTTTTTCTGCCATACCATAAACTAAAATATCAGCTTTTGCATCAAACAACAAAGATCTTCTTAACTTTTTATCTTTTAAATCATAATGAACTACTCTTCTTAAACTTGCTTCTATACCACCAAGAACAATAGGTTTAGTATTTTTAAAGTACCTTCTTATAAGATTAGTATATACAATACAAGCTCTATCGGGTCTTCTATTATTTATTCCACCGGGAGTTAAATCATCTTCATTTCTAAACTTTCCTGTAGCTGTATAATTTGCAACTAAAGAATCCATAGCTCCTGCAGAAACAGTCCAATAAAGAGATGGTTCTCCTAATCTTGTTATTTCATTACTATTTATATCCGGTTGAGCAATGATAGCAACTTTAAAACCATTAATTGTAAGATAATTTCCTATTACTGCAGAACCATTGAAAGGAGAGTCAATATAAGTATCTCCTGATACAATTATTATATCAGGTGCCTGCCAACCTAACTTAAAAATTTCTTCTTTTGTTGTAGGTAAAAACATGTATCACCATTTGTAAAAAATAAAAAACACTGCAAGAACTATAAATATAAATCCTACAATATAGTTCCATTTAAAACTTTCGTGCAAATATAGTATTGAAAAAAAAGAAAATACCGTTAATGTAATAACTTCTTGAATAGTTTTAAGTTGTGTTGCATTAAACTGCCCATAACCAATTCTGTTTGCCGGGACCATTAAACAATATTCAAAAAATGCAATACTCCAAGCAACAAGAATAACTTTCCACATTGCAGTATTTTTAAATTTTAAATGCCCATACCATGCAAATGTCATAAATATATTTGAAAAAATTAATAATATAATTGTTTTCATAATGGGAAGTATTATATAAAATAAGAAATGGTTGTGATAGTTTATCTATCTAATTCAACATCTTCACTACAAATATCTTTATATTTATCAAAGAAAGCTTTTAGTTTTTCAACAACTGCTAATCTTTTTATAGTTCTGTCTTTTGATGGAGAAAATATTGATATAGATGGCAATATCTTTGAAATTTCTGTTCCGTATTCCTGCACATATCCATTATAGAAAGCATTATTAACAAATTTATAAGTTTCTTCTTTATTCAAATTTTCTTCTTCTATAATAATATTTAATTCTTCAATTCTTTTATCCTTAATAAAATTCATCCAGTCTTTATCAACATCGCTGTTAGGTGTTAATGTTTCAATAAATTTCATTATTAAATCTTTCTTACTTCTTAATTCTACAGTTGCATCAATTGATTTTTGAATTTTTACAATAATCTCTTTATCTTT
>CAMVLN010000043.1 GCA_947168325.1 uncultured Elusimicrobia bacterium
GCAGTATTTATCATCAATATCTAAACCAACCCCAATTCTATTATTTTTTGCTGCAACTAAAGGAGTCGTTCCACTACCGCTAAAAGGATCAAAAACAACATCTCCAACATAACTAAATAGTTTTATGGCTCTGTATGGCAATTCTTTAGGAAAAGGAGCAGGATGCCCTACTCTTTTTTTGCTTTCGCCATTAAAAGAGATTGGAAGAGTACTCGTCTACATTCCAGTCACTGATGGCAATTCCTTTTTTGAAATATCAGAAATTTTACTGCCAGATATTTTTTTCCATTCTTTTTTATATAATATCAATATTAGTTCCACAGGTGCTATAACATAAGGTGCAGAAGCAGACATAAAAGAACCCCAAGCTGTTCTTCTTGAAATAGTTCCTTCATTCCATATAATTGTAGAATGATATTTCCATCCAACTTTTTTAGCAATGTTAGTTATATCTGCACCAACACTTTTTTGACCACCTTTATTTTTATCTAATGGTATATTAAGAATTAGTCTGCCAGTATCCTTAACCCATATATAACAATTTTTTAACCATTTTTCTGTAAACTTTAAATAATCTTCATACATTAACACATCATTATTTGAATTGTATTTTATACCAACATTGTATGGTGGTGATGTTATTATTAAATCACAAAAATTTTTTCTAAAAATTTTTGTATCTAAAACATTACCTTTAAATATAAAAGCTTTTTTAAAGTTTAATATAGTTTCTCTTATATTACCATATTTTTCAATATCTTCATTAAACATTTGTATATTATTGAAATTTTGTTTATCAATAATTATTTTTTTATTTTTCTTGTTTACCATTTTCTAATTTTCCTGAAATAAAGCCGTGCAATTATTGCTATTAAGCTCATAGAAAGAACCATCAAAAGTAATACAAGTGCTGTTGCAAAAATTATATTTTTAGGCATATTTGGGATTTGTGTTGATATAATATAAAGATGATATGGTAAAGCCATAACTTGATCAAACAGCGATTGTGGCAAATGCGGGACATAGAAAGCTGCTGCAGTAAATAAAATAGGTGCAGTTTCTCCTGAAATTCTTGATATACTTAAAATTGCTCCAGTCATAATTCCAGGTAAAGCATTAGGCAACACAACTCTTCTTATTGTTTGCCACTTACTTACACCTAAAGACCAACTTGCCTCTCTAAATTGGTAAGGAACACTTTTTAATGCACCTTGTGCAGTTGTAATTATTACTGGAAGTTCCATTATTGATAAAGTTAAAGCACCTGCAATAATAGATACTCCAAAACCTAACAACATAACAAATATTCCAAGCCCAAACAAACCATAAACTACAGATGGAATACCTGCTAAATTCACTATTGCAAGTTTTATTATTCTTGTTAAAAGGTTATCTTTTGCATACTCGTTTAAATATATTGCTGCACAAACTCCAACTGGTAATGTAATACAAATGGCACAAGATACTATTGCCAAAGTTCCAATTATAGCAGGTAATATTCCCCCTGCTCTCATACCATCAGTGGGCATAGTTGTTAAAAATTCCCAACTGAGTACAGACCATCCATTTTTTATAATAATAACTATAACTGTAAGCACTGGAACAATTACTATAATTGTTGCCATTGCTAATAATGTATAAGCTATCTTTTGTGATAAATTAGGACTTAAATTAAAATTCATTATTATCTCTTTTTAGTATTTTTATTTAAAAATAAATCTGCTATAAAATTTATCATAAAAGTTATTGAAAATAATACTAATCCTATAGCAAATAATGCTCTATAATGAAGTCCTCCTCTAACAGTTTCCCCCATTTCAGCAGCTATTGTTGCTGTAAGAGTTCTAACAGGATCAAATATTGATGTTGGTATTGCAGTTGCATTTCCTGTTACCATTAATACTGCCATTGTTTCTCCAATAACTCTACCTATTCCAAGCATAACTGCAGCTATAATTCCCGGCATAGCAGCTCTTAAAACAATTCTTCTTATTGTTTGCCATTTAGTTGCTCCCAAAGCATATGCACCTTCTTTATATTGCCAAGGAACAGACCTTATTGCATCTTCAGAAATTGATACTATAGTAGGCAGAGCCATAAATCCTAAAACTATAGAACCAGAAAAGGCTGTAAGACCTGTAGGAATATCTAATACACTTCTAACTAATGGAACAAGAGTCACCATACCTACAAAACCAAGTACTACACTTGGAATTGCAGCCATAAGTTCAACAATAGATTTTAATATATCCCTAATACCTTTAGGTGCAAGTTCTGAAATAAATAGTGCAGTAGCAACTCCCAAAGGAACTGCAATTAAAGTTGCTCCTAAAGTTACAAGTAGTGAACCTATTATTAAAGAAAAAACCCCATAAGAGGCTGGATTAGATGAAGGATACCAATATTTTCCAAAAATAAAGCTAAACAATCCATACTCTTTAAAAAAAGCAAAACCTTCTTTTAGAAGAAAACCAAAAATCAATATAACAAAAACTATTGCTATAATGCCACACAAAAAAATTATTTTCTCTATAATATAGTCAGTTATTCTGTTTTTCATTTCTATTTATTGGAACAAAAGAAGTTTCAACAACAATTTTTTGACCTTCATCAGATAATGCATAATCTATAAAATCTTTCACTAATCCTTTTGGGTTCCCATTAGTATATAAATATAAAGGTCTTGAAATTGGATATTTTCTTGTCATAACATTTTCAATCGTTGGTTCAATAAATTCTACAGAACTTTTTGCCGATACAGAAACTGTTTTTGTTTGCTTACTAATAAATCCGATACCTGCATATCCTATAGCATTTGGATTTTGATAAATCTCATCAACTATTGCCTGTGACGATGGCATAAGCAATGCTTTAGGTGAAAATTCATCACTATTATTTTTATTACCTAACCTAATTACCTGTTCTTTAAAAAACATATGTGTTCCTGAATTACTTTCTCTAGATAACAATACTATTGGCCTATTTTCTCCACCAACCTCTTTCCAATTTTTTATTTTTGCCATAAAAATATCTCTAATTTGCTCAATTGTAAGATTATTTATAGGATTGTTTTTGTTAACTAAAACTGCAAGACCGTCAAGACCAACAATAAATTCTTTATATGCGATGTTCTGTTTTTTAGCTAAATTAATTTCGTTTTCTTCTACTTGCCTTGAAGCCATAGCTATATCACAAGTATTATTCAGTAATGCAGCAAAACCTGTCCCTGTTCCGCCACCAGTGACACCAATATTTGAATTTGAATTCTTTTGGCTAAATTGTTCTGCCCAAACTTGAACCAAATTTACAATAGTATCTGAACCTTTTATTTGCATTGCACCAATAGCATTATCACCTTGTGGCCTAGAACATGAAACTAACATGACAAAAAATACAATTAATACTATATAAAATTTAGTTTTACACATATATTTCTATTATTACTTTTGCATAGAAGTATTTTTTACAATAACATCATGTGCAGAACCTTCAATAATTGTAGTTTGACTCACTAATGTAAGTTTCGCTTTTTCTTGTAGCTCAGCAATTGATAATGCCCCACAGTTGCACATTGTATGAATAATCTTTTTAAGTGTAATTGAAACACCATCATGCAAATGACCTGCATAAGGAACATAAGAATCAACACCCTCTTCAAAACTTAAAGCTTCTTTACCACCTAAATCATATCTTTGCCAATTTCTTGCTCTATTTGACCCTTCCCCCCAATACTCTTTAACATAGTTACCATTTACTACAAGTTTATTTGAAGGAGATTCATCAAATCTTGCAAAATATCTTCCAAGCATCACAAAATCTGCACCCATAGCTAAAGCTAATGTGATATGATAATCATGAACTATACCACCATCAGAACAAATAGGAATATATATTCCAGTTTTATTATAATATTCATCTCTAGCTTTTGCAACTTCAATAGTTGCTGTTGCTTGCCCCCTACCAATACCTTTTTGTTCTCTCGTAATACATATTGAGCCACCACCAATACCAATTTTTATAAAATCAGCACCTGCTTTGGCTAAGAAATTAAACCCTTCTGCATCTACAATATTTCCCGCACCAACCTTAATATTTTTACCAAACTTTTCATGAATATCTTTTAGAGCTTTTTCTTGCCAATAAGAATATCCTTCACTTGAATCTAATACAAAAACATCTGCTCCTGCTTCAATTAAAGCTGGGACTCTTTCCATGTAATCTCGTGTATTTATACCCGCTCCAACAATATATCTATGTGCCAAGTCTAGTAATTCTAATGGATTGTTTTTGTGTGTTGAATAATCTTTTCTAAAAATTAAGGAAACTAAATTTCCTTTTTTATCTACAACTGGAAGCTGATTAATTTTATTATCCCAAATAATTTCATTTGCTTGGCTCAAAGTTATACCATCTTGACCTGTTACCATATCTTCAAGAGGTGTCATATAATCTTTAACTTTTGAGTTTGCTTTACAATGTGAAATTCTAAAATCTTTTGAGGTAATAATACCAACAAGTTTTCCATGTGCTGAACCATCTTCTGTTACAGCACAAGTAGAATGTCCTGTTTTTTTACTTAATTCTATAACTTCTTCTAATGTTTGGTCTGGCCTAACATTAGAATCGGATGTAACAAAGCCTGCTTTATATGTTTTTACTCTAGATATCATAGCCACTTGTTTTTCTATAGATTGACTTCCATATATAAAACTTATCCCTCCTTCTTGTGCAAGTGCTATAGCCATTTTATCATCGGAAACTGCTTGCATAACTGCAGATACCATAGGAATATTTATACTAAGTGGAGACTCTTCCCCAGCTTTTTTATTATATTTTATAAGTGGAGTTTTTAAACTAACATTGCTAGGAATACAATACTCACTAGAATATCCTGGCACTAAAAGATATTCAGAAAAAGTATGGGACGGTTCTTTAAAATAAAATGCCATGTGTTCTCCTCACCTGTTATATATGCATACAACAGAACTTTATTATAGGAAATTTTAAAAACTCAATCAAATAATGTGATGAAAACAAAATAGATATGACCGTTTTTGATAAGATAAAAAAGAATGGAGGAAGATAAACAAAAAACAGATAGCATTAAAAAGGAAAGAAGTATTAGAAAAAGCGGAAAAATTAAAGACAAAAGGAAAAAAGATAAGGGAATGAAAGAATTTTTCAATGTAAAAGAAAAATATTACGAAGATGGAAAAAAGCATATTGTGAATTAGGGTTAATAGGTCTATAGCCACAAAGTACAGGACAAAACAGGTTAGTTATAACAAGAATATTACAGAGATAGTATATTAAGACTAAAAGAACAAACAAGAAAAAGGAGAAGAAACTAAATAATTTAGCATTTAGTAAAAAAGATAAATTATTAGTTACACAAGCATACAAAGAGTCTAGCAGCAAAACAGCTGCTAAATTTCTAACAGATGAATTGTTAAAAGAATTTCCCTTTGATATTAAAATTTTTCAATAAATTGTATAGTGATAGCGAATTTATGGACAATTTTAAATAAGCTTACCAATATAATAATATATTAAATTACTGGTTATTAGTTCCATCTAATAAAAACCTAAAAAAATACCAATGTTGAAAGAAACAACAGAACTATTCAAGAAGAGTTTTATTTACCAAATCACAATAATTTAAAAATTGATATTTTTTCTTTAAAACTATTCGCAAAACAAATTCAAAATCATTACAATTTTATTAAACTTCATAGAAATCTTAATTTCAATATTAGATTTTTCCCTACTATGGAATTTTTACCTTTCAAATTTCACATTTCAAAAACGGTCAGATCTATTTAACACTAACATAACATAATATTAATATTAATACACTTAAATTATATTTTTGACATAGTTATTGCTTTTTGTGCTTGATATTTGCCTTTTTTGTCTGCATAAGAAACTTCACAAACTTCATCTGCTTCTAAAAATAAAAGTTGCCCTATACCTTCATTAGCATAAATTTTTACAGGCATAGAACTTATATTTGAAATTGCTATTGTTGCATATCCTTCCCATTCAGGTTCAAAAGGTGTAATATTAACTAATATTCCACATCTTGCATAAGTAGACTTTCCAAAAGCTACTGTAATAATATCTCTTGGTATTCTAAAATATTCTAATGTTTTTGCCAAAGCTAATGATTGAGGTTGTAAAATTATAAAATCGTCAACTTTAACATCTTTAAATAAATCTTTATTTATATTTTTAGGATCAACAAAAGAACCATCTGAAATTTTTTGCATTATTTTAAATTCATTAGAAATTCTAAAGTCGTATCCATAAGAAGATGTTCCATAAGATATCCCTTTTCTTACTTGTTCCGGTTCAAATGGGTCTATCATCTTTTTTTCTATTGCCATTTGTTTTATCCATTTATCTGATTTTGCCATTATTTTCTCCTTAATTGCACATCTGTAAATTTGTATATATCAAATTTATTTTTTTAACAAGCCGCTAAAAATAATATAGCTAGTATAATTTAAATATCTTAACTATATAACAATATTCTAATATGCCATAATTATTTTATAAGGTATATTTCTTGAGAGAATATTTGTTTTTTATATATCAACTATTGCGGATATAATACTTTTAATCTTTTTCTATAATATTCAATGTTATATCAATTTAATAATAAAGATAAATAATAATATTATAAATATCTATCAATATAAATTAAAAAATTTTCTAATTTGATTTGCCGAGGACGAGATTTGAACTCGCACAGTTTTGCAACTACAGGCTTCTGAGACCTGTGTGTCTGCCATTCCACCACCTCGGCAAATAACAATTAATATTTATAAGAACTATTATTTAATGTTGTTTATAAAAGATATTAGCAATAATACAACCATTGCTAGTATAAGTAAAACTGCTAGTGGCAACGAAACTTTTTGTTTAGCAATTTTACAAAATATGCCTATCACAAAGTTACCTATTGCTGCTAAACATAATAAGATTATAATTATGACACACAAAAAAATATTTCCATATTCTCATAAAAAATATCTAAACTAAATATTTATAATCATTTTGAAATATGTAACTTTATTATAAAATTTTTCTATATTGAAACTGTTTTTACTACAACACCTTCAATTTTAGATAGCTTTTTAATCATCAAATTAATTTCTCTTTTGTTACCTAAAAATTCCAAAATAATAAGTCCTGTTTGAGAACATTTTTTACTAGTACTATCTGTTATTCCTAATCTTGTTTTTATAAGACACCCATATTCACATAAAACCTCTTGAACCAAAACGGATACAGATTTTCTTTGTTTAACTGAAATGATAATAATGTTCTTCATACTTTTTCCCTCCTATTATTTTGTTTAAATTATACTTACAATTTTTCTTTTATATTTTAAAAAAATATTTTAGTAATGTAGTCATTGTTTAATAATACTTTGCACTTTTTAATACTTTTAAAATTTTTTGTGTTCAAATCAATTACACCTCAAACTTATCTCATGCTATAAGCATTAATAACTCTTTTTCGTATATTGTACAATATAAATAAAGCAAAATCATTATAAACAATAGTAAAAATAAAATTATTTTTTATTTTAAAAAAATCTTGAAATATATGTGAGTATTCCTGCATTTATTATCTGCATCCAAAAATTATCATTCAATGGCCAAGGTATAGTTTCTATAAAAGCTGCAATTAAAGCCCCAACTATAGCAAGCCAACATCCTTTTTCAATTGTAAACTGGTTTGATGATAAAAAAACAATCAATCCAATTATTAAGCAAGAACAAAAACAAGCAACAGTTCCCTCTAAAGATTTGCCTGCATATATTTTATGTTTACCATAAGTTCTACCAAAAAGTGCTGCACAAGCATCGCCAAAAGCAAGATATAAAAAACTTACTAAAACAAAAATTTTGTTTTCAAAAAATAATATTGTCAAAAAAGCTCCTGATAAAGTCCATGGAAGTCCACTAATTTTATGAGTTTCTGATTCTCTGTGAACTCCACCTAAAATTTTTAAAATAAATATGTTAAATTTTTCATTTTTAGCTCTAATAAATTCGCCTACTAAAACTATGGCTATAGCTATTAAAAATCCTATTAAAACTATATTTCTAGGGAGAAACCAAAATGCTATAACATAAATAAGTGAAAGGATATGAAAAGTTTTTCTTTTTATTTCGTCTTTAGCAAAACCCAACATTTGCTTACTCCTATAAAAATATATTTATAAAAATTTATGCAATCGTTAAAAACTTTAACAAAAAAATCGTTAATTTCAATATTACTAGGAAATATCCAAGCCAAAATCAATACAACCATTATTATATTAATAAAACAAACAAAAATAAAAGAAAAAAATCGCCCGTATATTATCATATCTTCTTGCCCAACTTTTATTGCATAAAAAGTTAGTGCATAGTAAAAAGCAAGTGCTATTCCAGAAAAAAATAAAAACCAAGAATATATTTGAACAACATCCATAAACCATGCAAGAGCAAAATATACAAGAATTATAATTATTGGATATATCGGAACAAAATATGGTGCTAATGTTATAAAAATATTATTTTTTGTAAGAGTAACACTTCCTTTATTTCTAGAAACTTTAAACTTTTTTATTTGTGCTCCACTTAAAAGTCCTGCTAATGCATGTGTAAGTTCATGTCCAAAAACATAAGTAGACATAGGCTTAAAAAATATTACTTGAAACAAAACATACATTGCTATTCCTAACCAAAAAGGAACAATATTTATATTTGTTTGTCCTGCAAATAAAAAAAATAATTTAAAAAAATCATACATAAGTACTATCAATAAGGGCAGTAGTATTACTGATAGTACAAATCTAATTTGATTCACAATAACTTATTTTAAAAACCCAAATTGAAACCAAATGAATAATTTGGAATACCATCATTGTAAGTAATACCTAATGACCCATTTAAAATAAGTACAGATACTGCTATTCCAAAACCATAACTCATTTTATCTGTAGCTTTAGACATACCGTCATAAATTGAAGATTTTGCTGTGGTATTGGTTCTATCCCATCCTATACCTATGTAAGGTGTTACAAAAGGAATTGGAAATGTAGCTATTGCACCTAATGCAATATTGTTGTTATTAACTTTATTGGAGCCTGAACTTACATTTAAAATTGAATACATACCCTGAACTGTAATTGATGGAATAAATAAAATTGAACTATCATATACATCATATCTTAAACCTATACCATATAAATTAGAACCATAAAAATATCCATACTTTGCCATTACATCAAATCCACAAAGTAGTCCTAGTGAAGCTTTTAACATAGGCATATATAAACGGTCTGTTCCTTCTGCTTTCATTATTTCATTACTAACACTTGTGGTATGAAAATTTATGCCAATATCCAAACTACCCAATCCCAAATTGGCACTAACACCATAGTTGCCACTAGTCATAACCTTTCCCATATCTTTAGATAAATGTTCTAAATATCTTTTTGCTTGAAAATTAGACCCCGCCGAATTCATAACATCATTAAATTTATCTAACGGTTTTGCAGAAACTGCCACTGAAACAAACACCAAACATACACACACTGACAATATTTTTTTCATTTTTCCCCCCATATAAAAATTTATCTTATAAATCTTAGATTAAAACTTATTAACCATACTTTTTATTATTTTAGTTATTTTAATTTTTGCTTATTAAAAATTTTATTTATAAACTATAATTTATAATTTTCTAGTAATTTAAATTTTCTTTCTCCCAAATAATTTTTATACCTTCCAATGTAAGTTCACAAACAACATCATCTATTTCTTCCATTTCTTTTACCATAAGATAAGAAAGTCCACCTGTTGCAATAACTTTTATATTATTTGCCATCATTTCGTTTTTTATTCTGTGTAAAATTTCTTTTACTAAACCAATATATCCATAATATAAACCTGACTGAATACATTCCTCTGTAGTTCTACCTATAATTTTTGCAGGCATATTGATATTAACTTGTGGAAGTTTTGCAGTTTTTTGTGTAAGAGCTTCTGCTGAAATTTGTGGACCAGCAGTAATTACCCCACCTAGATAAGCTCCATTTTTATCTACACAATCAAAAGTTGTAGCAGTTCCAAAATCTATAACTATTGCCGCTGTTTTATATTTTTCATAAACCGCAACAGCATCTGCGATTCTATCCGCACCTACTTCTTGCGGATTGTTATATAAAAATTTTAAATTAGCACAATGTTTGCTATTAACAAAAAAAACATCCTTTTTAAAATATCTTTTAGCTAAATTTGTAAAAATATTATCAAGAGAAGGGACAACACTTGCAATAGCAATTGCTTTAATTTGTTGTTTTGTTATATCTATGTTAGAATAATAAAAAATATCTAAAATTTTTATAGCATACTCATCTGCAGTCTTTTTTTTTGATGTTGCTATTCTCCAAATTTGGAAAGGTTTTTCTTCCACTTTTTTATTATCAAACTTAAATAAACCAAGTGTAATATTTGTGTTTCCAATATCTATTGCCAAAAACATTTTTACTCCTTAAAAAATACTAAACAATTTTTATAAAATTAGAAGGCCAAAGAATTGGATAATTTAAAATTAAGCTGTAAAAATACCACATACATTTTAATAATAAATAAAATTTTTGCTTTAGCAAACTTTTAATCTTCTATTCTTACAAATAAGCTATTCCCTTTATAATCTATCCCAACTATTAACGGAAAATCTTCAATTATTAATTCATAAATTGCTTCAGGTCCTAAATCTTCAAAAGCAACCAATTTAAAACTTTTCACTTTTTGAGATATTAAAGCACCAACCCCACCTGTTGCAAGAAGATATATCGCCTTATTTTCCATTATTGAATCAACAACATCTTTACTTCTTTTTCCTTTACCTATAATAATTTTTACACCATTTGATAACATTGTTGGTGTATAAA
>CAMVLN010000044.1 GCA_947168325.1 uncultured Elusimicrobia bacterium
TCTTATAACTACCTCTTTTTTATATACACTATCTTTATGATATCTTCTCAAATATTCTATTAAATATCTCTTTTCATTAAATATCCATTTATATATAATTTTAGCACTTATATCCTTTTATATATCTTTTTATTATATATCTTTTTATCATTCTATTTTATTTTTTTCCATTAAGTGTTGCTTTAGCAACTTGAATTCACATTTTACAAATTATTATTGAAAAATTAATTAAATTTTTATACAATCGTGCACTATGTGTTATGCTATAGTAATCTGTTTTAAAAATTTATCCAACAAAGTTTTTGAATAAGTAATATAAAATATAAATTGCTGTAATATGTAAAAAGGTTATATAAGTTTTTGTTTTGTATTACATAGGGGAAAGTATGACTATTAAAATAGGTGTAGTTGGGTATGGTAATTTAGGTAAAGGTGTGGAAAATGCAGTAAAATTTAATAAAGATATAGAATTAGTTGCTATTTTTACAAGAAGGGAACCAGCAAAATTAAAAGTTAGTTCTAATACAAAAGTTTTTTCTGTAGATGATATAGAGCAATGGAAAGATAAAATAGATGTTTTAGTTCTTTGTGGAGGATCAGCTACAGATTTAGTTTTACAGACTCCAAAATATGCAAAAATGTTTAATGTTGTAGATAGTTTTGATACCCATGCAAAAATTCCAGAACATTTTAATAAAGTAGACAAAATTGCAAAGGCCTCAAAAACAGTTGCAATAATTTCTGTTGGATGGGATCCAGGTCTTTTTTCACTAAATAGAATGTTAGGAAACACTTTTCTTCCGGATGGAAAGGATTATACTTTCTGGGGTAAAGGTGTAAGTCAAGGACATTCTGATGCCATTAGAAGAATTCCTGGTGTAAAAACTGCAAAGCAATATACAATTCCTATGGCTTCTGCTTTAGAAGCTGTTAGAAGTGGAAAAAAACCAAATTTAACTACAAGGCAAAAACATAGAAGAGAATGTTTTGTGGTAGCAGAAGAAGGTGCAGATAAAAATAAAATAGAGCAAGCGATAAAAACTATGCCAAACTATTTTTCTGAATACGATACAACTGTAAACTTCATATCAGAAGAAGAATTTAGTAAAAACCATTTAGGTATGTCACATGGTGGATTTGTAATACGAAGTGGAACAACCTCTCAAAATATGAATCATCTTATAGAATTTAGTATAAAACTTGATTCTAATCCAGAGTTTACATCAAGTATTTTAATTGCATATGCTAGAGCTACATATAGATTAGCTAAAGAGGGACAGTGTGGCTGTAAGACAATTTTTGATATAGCTCCTGCTTATTTATCTCAAAAAACAAGTGAAGAATTAAGGAGAACACTACTATAAGAAATTATTATAAATAATGTGTATATAAAAGCAGTTATCTAATCTAGATATTTGCTGTTGTTTGGTTGTGATTTTATCTTAGTTTCTATCTATTTCTGTAGAACAAGCGGATGCACTTTTTGTAAGAGGTATTTTGTTGTTGATTTTGCTTTCTTTTCAGACAATTTTTGGTTAAAATTTTTTGAACCTACTGAAATATCTTGTGAAAGTTTATCTGAACCTAATTCAAATGAACTTTGATTTGCAACTTTTTCAAAATCTAATGTAAACTCTTTATCGTTATTCTTTACTGATTCTTGTAATTTTTGGCTTACCGCATTATCCTTTTCTTGAATTGTAACTTCTTCTTGTTCGGCTATATTATCTTCTTCCTGATAAACAGCTTTTCCTAGATTTTGTTCAACTTTTGCATGAATCGATTCACACACACATCTAGCAGGTCTTGCATATCTTATGCAACAACCTGAAACAAAATAATAAAAACAATGCCAAAATACATACTGATAATTTATTCATCACTCAACACATATCTATATATCTTTATGATGGGACATAAAAACAACAGAAGCAAGAATAAAACAAATATTCTTGCTTCTTATATGTATAGCATAATAAATACATTTATCTCTTTGAGAACTGAAATCTCTTTCTTGCTTTTGGTCTTCCTGGTTTCTTCCTTTCCACCATTCTTGGATCTCTTGTTAAAAGACCTTCTTTCCTTAAAGTATCTTTCATTGATTCATCTTTCTTTAAAATTGCCCTTGCTATGCTGTGACTCATTGCTCCTGCTTGACCTGTAATTCCACCACCATAAACATTCACATAAATATCATATTTTCTTGACCCTGTCCAAACTTCAACAGGCTTTAAAGCTATCTTTTTATGTCTTGACAAACCTGCAAAATATTCATCAACAGTTCTATCATTTACAACTATCTTACCGGTCCCCTCTGACATTCTAACCCTAGCAACTGCATTTTTCCTTCTTCCTACACTTAAATATCCTGTATTCATATTTCTTTTTCTCCTTATTTTTCAACTGTTGCTTGTGCTTGATGAGTATGCTCGGCACCTCTAAAAAGTTTTAATCTTTTTATTTGCTTATCTGCTAATTTATTTTGTGGCAACATTCCTTTTACAGCAATTCTAACTGCCTTTTCTGGATTTTCTACCATCAATTTTGAATAAGGGGTTAATTTCCCACCACCAACATAACCGGAAAAAGAAAAAGCTGCCTTTTGTTCAAGCTTTTTACCTGTAAGAACTATTTTTGAAATATTTGTTAAAACAACAAAATCTCCACAATCTATATGTGATGTATAAATTGCCTTTCCTTTTCCTCTTAATAAAGCTGACACCTCTACAGCCAATCTTCCTAACACTTTACCTTCAGCATCTATAAAATGCCACTTTCTTTTTATTTCTTCCTTTTGCGGAAGATAAGTTTTACCATTTTTCATTTTAAACAAACCTGCCTATTTATTATAATATACTAAATCTGTATTTTATATAATTTTGGGCTCATAGTCAACAAAAAGTCCACTCTTTCTTTAACTATAAAATTATAAAAATACAATTTTTAATTTCTTAAATATATTCCCAAATCCTTCTTCCATTTTTCTAGAAGAATAGCAACATCTTTATTTACTTCTTCATCTTTTAAAGTTTTAGTATTATCTCTGTAAGTTAACCTAAAAGAGTAACTTATTTTCCCTACACCCAATTTTTCACTTTCATATACTGAAAATAACGACCACTCCTTTAATATACCACCATCTTTCATTATATGTTTTATAATTTTTTCTATTTTCTCAAATTTAATATTTTTGTCTGCTACAATAGATATATCTCTTTTTACTGCTGGAAACCTCGCTATATGCTCATAAGTTTGGATTTTGTTTTTATAATTTTTTTCTATATTCTCTACTTCAATTTCCACATATATAACTTCGTCTTTACTATCCACAATATCTGGTCTTAACACACCAAAATGTCCTACAACTTTTCCATGATAAACTATTGCTGCTACTTTTCCCGGGTGATAATATTTTGCCGGATTTTTATTTTCTGCTATCATAAATTCCTTTGACGGCAATATATTTGAAACTACTCCACTTGCAAAATAAAAATCAAATACTGGATTTTGTTTTGATGATTCCCACATCCACCAAGGTTGCCATACCGGACCAGACATAAGAACCCCCAAAACTCTTCTTTCCCCTTTATCATCAAATATTTTTCCTACTTCAAACAACTTTATATCTGTATTCGCTTGACCAATATTAAAAAAATAATTTTTCATAAGACCTGGCAACAACGATGGTCTTAAAACCTCATTTTCTTTAGATATTGGATTTGCAATTTTATATGTATAACTTAAAAACAATTTATCTAAATCTTTTATTTCTGCAAAACTATAGTTAATAGTTTCACAAAAACCAAGCCCTACTAAAGAGTTTGTAATTGTTTTTATAACTTTGTTTGAATATTTTTGCTCTAATAAAGTTGCTCCAAAATCTATAGATGTAGGGATTTTTTCATATCCATAAACTCTTGCGATTTCTTCTATTAAATCTACCTCTTCATTTATATCGTTTCTATAAGAAGGAACCTCTACTATAAAAGTATTCTGAATCCTTGAAGATATTTCCATGCCTAAAAATCTTAAAATATTTGCTATATCCTCTTTATCTATTGTATATCCTAACAATTTCTCTATTCTTTCTACTCTAAGTGATATAACTGCTTTTTTATTATTTGGACTATTATAGTCTTCTCTTGCTTTAAGTCTTCCACCAGCTAGTTCCATTATTAAGTTTAATGCTCTCCAACTTGCCATTTCGGCAACTTCCCAAGATGTACCCCTTTCATATCTGTATGAGGCATCTGTTGAGATATTCAATTTCCTTGCAGTCCTTCTAACACTGCCAGAATTAAATACTGCTGATTCTAAAAAAACTTCTGTTGTTGATTCATTTATTGATGAATTTTGTCCACCTATTATACCAGCAATAGCAAGTGCTTTTGAGCTATCTGCTATAACAAGACTATCTTCATCAAGCTCATGAGTTTTTCCATCAAGTGCAGCAATTTTCTCACCTTTTTTTGCCATTCTAACTATAACTTTTCCACCTGAAAGAGTTGTAGCATCAAAAGCATGCAAAGGTTGCCCCAGTTCCAACATAACATAATTTGTAATATCTACTACATTGTTAATGGTTTTTACTCCACAACTTTCAAGTTTATCTCTCATCCATTTTGGCGACGGACCAATTTTCACATCTGTTATATTACAACCTATGTATCTTGTACACAAATCTTTATTTTTTATCTCTACTAAATTTTTTTCTGTATATTTTAACTTTTTAAGTGCTGGCAAAATAGGAATCTTTTGTAACTTTGCTGCTATTTCTCTTGCAACTCCCCAATGACTTAAACAATCCCCTCTATTCGTAGTAATTTCTATTTCCAAAAATATATCTAATTCACCCAAAACTTCTTCTATCTTCTTTCCTAATGGGGTATCTTTTGGCAATATCATTATTCCATATGAACTTTCTTTAAGTCCGAGTTCTTCTTCAGAACAAATCATACCTTCAGAACAGACACCTCTAATTTTTGATGATTTTATTACAAAGTTTCCTGGCAAAACCGCACCTACTTTTGCAAGAGGAATTATCTGTCCGACATCAACATTTGGAGCCCCACAAACTATTTGATAATCTTTTGTTCCATCATTTACTTTACAAACAGAAAGTTTATCTGCATTTGTATGTTTTTGCTTTTCTAAAACTTTTGCTGTAATAACTCCTGTCCAATTTGTGCCACCACCAACTATAGAAGTTTCTATACCTAAAAAAGTCAAAATTTTGCAAAGTTCCTCTGGTTTCAAATCAAAGTCTACAAAATTTTTTAGCCAATTATATGAAATTTTCATTTTTTCTCCTTAAATTTAGCTTAAGAATTTTTTTGTTCTCAATTAACCAGCTGTTAATGCTAATCTTTAAATTTTCTAAAACTGCCTCAACACTCTTAAATCATTTTCATAAAGAACTCTCATATCATCAATACCATACTTAAGCATAACAAACCTTTCTACCCCCAATCCAAAAGCATAACCTGTATATTTTTCTGAATCATATTTTACTGCTTTAAAAACATTTGGATGAACCATACCACACCCCAAAACTTCTATCCAACCACTACCTTTACAAATTCTACAGCCCTTTCCTCTACAAAAAACACATTCCATATCAACTTCTGCCGAAGGCTCTGTAAATTGAAAATGTGATGGTCTAAACCTTATAGTCACTTCTTGATTAAACAATCTATTTATGAATAGTTGTAATGTTCCTTTAAGTTGTGCAAATGTAATATCTTCATCAACAACCAAACCTTCTATTTGATGAAATATTGCTGAATGAGAAGAATCTGTAGCTTCATTTCTATAAACTCTACCCGGTACTATCACTTTTATAGGAGGTTTTTGTTCTTCCATAATATGTATTTGTGCTGCAGATGTTTGTGTTCTTAAAAGATTTTGTGAATTTTCAAGATAAAATGTATCTTGTGTATCTCTTGCAGGATGATCTTTTGGAATATTTAAAGCTTCAAAATTATACCATTCAGTTTCTATTTCCTGCCCACAAGAAACATCAAACCCTAAAGAAATAAATATATCACTCATTTCTTCTATTGTTTTACTAATTACATGATAATGACCTTTAGGAAAATTAAATGCAAATGATTGTGATATATCTATTTTTTCACTTTTCATTTTTTCTTCTAAAAGTTTGTTTGTAATTTCTTTTTTCTTTGCTTCCATTGCTTGTATTAATTGTATTTTTGCCATATTAATACAAGAACCAATTTCTTTCTTTTCTTCTATTGCTAAAGAGGAAAGTTTTTTTAAAATTTCAGTAATTTTACCCTTTTTGCCTAAATACTCAACTTTAATATTTTCTATATCTATAAGTTCTGCAGTTTGAAGTTTTTTTAATGCTTCATTAAGCATTTCATTAATTTTATTATTCATTTTCCATTCCTGTAATTTTGCTAATATGCTCTTTTGCGACCTTATTTTCTTTATCTATTTCAAGAGTTTTGTTGTACATTTGTTTAGCTTTTATAAAATCTTTCTTATTTTCATAAATCAATCCAAGATTACAATATGCTTCTGAATTGTTTATGTTTTTTATAAGAACCTTTTCAAACTCTTTCGCTGCTTCATCAAATTTACTATTTATAAAATAAAACTTTCCTGAATCTAAAAAATCCTGTTCTGTTTTTTCTTGTTCTACTTTTTCTTTTTTATCTGTTACCATATATTATAAACCTACAATTTTTTTAATTTATCTATTTGCTCTTGCCTTCCAACAACAACTAGAACATCATTTTCTAATATTTCATCGTCTGGAGCAGGAGTAACATTTGTCTCTTCTTTAATATCAGCCTGTCCATCATCGTTTACAATTGGAGTTTGCCTTTTTATTGCTATAATATTTATTCCATATTTATTTCTTATACCAGAATCTTTTATAGTTTTTCCCCAAAGGATTTCTGGAGCAATTATTTCTACAAGATTATAATCTTTAGAAAATTCTATTTGTTCAAGTATATTTGGGGAAGCCATACTCTGTGCAAGCTTTTTTGCCATTTCAAGTTCAGGATACACAACTTTATCCGCACCAATTTTTACTGCTATCTTTGAATGCCAAGGACTTACACATTTTACAATAACATTTTTTACACCCAAATCTTTTGCTATAAGAGTAGCAAGAATACTGGTTTCTATATCCTCACCCATAGAAATAATAACCGTATCACAATCTGCAATTCCTGCATCTTTTAAAGCAATATCATCCGTAGCATCTGCCACTATTGCTTGTGTAACAAAAGAACTTATTCTGTTTACAACTATCTCTTTGTTATCTATTGCAAGTACTGGAAACCCCTTTGCTGCTAACTCTTTTGCAACATTAGAACCAAAAGTTCCTAAACCTATTACTCCAAACTGTTTCTTTACCATATCTGTTCCAAAACTATCCTATAAGAATTTTGCCATCAGGATATCTTATATTATTTATAACTGGTTTTATATTCATTAAATATATAAGTATCGTTATCGCACCTATTCTACCGACAAACATCGCTAAAACTAACAATACTTTACCTACCGCAGATAACTCAGAAGTAATTCCAAACGAAAGTCCTACTGTACAAAAACCTGATACTGACTCAAATATTACTTTAACTGTATCTAAATTTGGTTCAACTAATAACATTAAAGAAATAAAAAGGCATACCAATACAGTCATCAGTATAAAAACTAATAAAGCTTTTTTTACCAAATCACTGTCTATATTTTTTTTAGCAAGGAAATAAGAATTTTGCCCTTTTATCACTGCCCTTATAAACACAAAGACCAATGCTAAAGTTGTAATTTTTATACCACCTGCTGTACTACCTGGTCCACCACCTACAAACATCAACATCACTAAAAATATTATAGTAAAAGAATTCATAGAATCCAAAGGCAATGTATTAAATCCTGCCGTTCTTGAACTTATCGCTTGAAAAATTGAATTAGTGATAATCCAAGATAACGAACCTTGCTTTATATAAAGACCAATTTGTCCTACAAAAAAAGCTACAAATCCAAATACTATAAAACCTAATGTCATATATAAGATAACTTTAGAATGAAAAGTAAGTTTTATATTTTTACCTCTAAATTTATCTATAATATCAACTAACACAAAAAAGCCAAGTCCACCTAAAGCTACAAGTATAATTATTGTGTAAAGTATAGTTGGATTATTAGAAAAATTTTCCAAACTATTTTCAAAAAGACTAAAACCTGCATTACAAAAAGCTGATATAGAATGAAATATTCCATAATATATAGCTTGTTCTAAATTAAAATCTTTTAAAAAACCTATTGTAAGTATTACTGCACCTATAAGCTCTATACACAAAACAATTAAAACCGCTTTTTTTAGTAATCTAAATAGCTCATTAAAAGAACTTATATCAAAAAGCTCCTGCATTATCTTTCTATCTTTTAAAGCTATCTTTCCAAGTAAAAGACCCAACCCTGTTGAAACCAACATATAACCAAGTCCACCTATTTGCAACAAAAAAAGTATTACAATTTGCCCAAAGTTAGTGAAATAATCTCCTATATTTACAACTGATAAACCTGTCACACAAACTGCTGATGTAGCAGTAAATAAACATATAACTAACGAAAATTTGGCATTATCCTGCCTTGCAAAAGGTAAACATAAAAAAACCGTTCCTAAAAGTATCAATGCTATAAAAAATATTATTATAGTCTTGACAGGTGAAACATTCATTGTTTAAGTTTTTTATTTTGCAGATTTTGCAATTTCTACCAATTGTTTAAATGTTGCATTGTCTGTAATTGCAATATCAGCAAGCATTTTCCTATCAAGAATAACATTAGCTTTTTTAAGACCAGAAATAAATCTATTGTAAGATAAACCCTCTTCTCTTACTGCAGCATTAAGCCTTACTATCCACATTCTCCTAAAAATGCCTTTCCTATCTTTTCTATCATTATATGCATATACTAAAGATTTTTCTACTTGTTGAACAACCATTCTCCAACGATGATTTTTGTCTGAATAATATCCTTTAGAAAGTCTGAAATATTTTTTCTTTCTTTGCCTTGTTTGAACTACATTTTTTACTCTCATTATCTTTTCTCCTTAATTTTTCATAAATTAAAAATTACTTTGAATATGGCATGAATTTTTCCATTCTTTTCATATCTGTAGAATCTACTATTTGAGATTTTCTTAATTTTCTTGTTTTTTCACCAGAATTTCCTGTAAGTAAATGTCTATTGCCAGATTTTTTATACTTTATTTTCCCCGTCCCTGTACCTCTAAATCTTTTTTTTGCACCGCTATGTGTTTTCATTTTAGGCATAATTAACACTCCTTTTTAATATTTTATTTTTTATTTTTAGAATCTTTCTTTTTAGGTGTTAAGGTTGCAAAAGATCTCATTCCCATAGAAGACAATTTCCCTTCCACTACTGCTATATCTTCAACCGCCGTTTTCACTCTCTCAAGAACCGCAAGTCCTAAATCCTTATGTTGCATCTCTCTTCCTGAAAACATTACAGTTATTTGAACTTTATTGCCATCTTCAAGGAATCTTCTTACTTTTTTAATTTTTACATCAAAATCATGCTCTGCTATTCTTGTTCTAAGTCTCACTTCTTTTAACTGTATATTTTTTTGCTTTTTCTTTGACTCCTTTTCTTTTTTTGCTAAATCGTATTTAAATTTTGCAAAATCCATTATTCTACACACTGGGGGTTTAGCTTGAGGAGCAATTTCTATTAAATCTTGACCTACTGCTTGTGCTCTCTTTATTGCCTCTGTAATAGCAACGATTCCTACTTGCCCACCTTTTTCATCAATAAGCCTAACTTCTTGAACTCTTATGTACTGATTAGTACGATACCTTCTAATGTTTATACAATCCCCCTCGTAGGTTTTTTCTACCTACAAAAATAAAAAAATAGAACGGATAAATACACCCGTCCCACCATAATAAAAAGGCAAAAACCTTCAATATAAAAAACATAAGAACCCATTCCCTAAAATAAGGTGAAGGTGAGTCGGGACGACTTCTTTATTTAAACAAACCAACCTACATCATATACATGTATTGTATTTTAATTATTTTTAAATGTCAACACTTTGTAGTCGTTTGTAACATATTGGATTTTTAGAAAAACTAGTTTATCAAATTTTTATTAATAAAATATATATGATTGCCTTTGGTAAGATAAAAAAGAACGGAGGAAGGAAAAGAAAAACAAACAACAGCATTAAAAAGGAAAGAAATATTAGAAAAAGCTGAAAAATTAAAGATAAAAGGAAAAAAGATAATGGAATGAAAGAATTTTTCAATGTAAAAGAAAAATATTACGAAGATGGAAAAAAGCATATTGTGAATTAGGGTTAATAGGTCTATAGCCACACAGTACAGGACAAAACAGATTAGTTATAACAAGAATATTACAGAGATAGTATGTTAAGACTAATAGAACAAACAAGAAAAAGGAGAAGAAACTAAATAATTTAGTATTTAGTAAAAAAGATAAATTATTAGTTACACAAGTATACAAAGATGCTAGCAGCAACACAGTTGCTAAATTTCTAACAGATAAAGTATTAAATGAATTCCATTTTGATGTTAAAGAAATTCAAGTTGACGGTGATAGCGAATTTATGAACAATTTTGAACAAATTTGCCAGAATAATAATATTAAATTACTAGTCTCTCCATCTAGAAGTCTAAAATTAAATTAATGGCAATGTCAAAAAAAATAATAGAACTATTCAAGAAGAATATTATTTGCAAAATTATAACAATTTAAAAACAAATATTTCTTCTTTAAAAATAATTGCAAAACAAATTCAAAATCATTACAAC
>CAMVLN010000045.1 GCA_947168325.1 uncultured Elusimicrobia bacterium
GATTTGGCTGATTTAGAAGTCAATATTACTATATGTGCAAATGACTTTTTTACTGTGAATAAAAGTATTATAGATGAATAAAATCTTTTAAAATATTCACATTCGTTAGTAGGAAAAAGTGTTTTAGTAAGCGGAATAACTTTTGATAGAAATAAAGCCGAGCAAAATATATACAACAATGCAAAAGCTAATATTTTAATTTTTACTAAATTGCAAGAATTGGACAAAAATAAGCTTGCAATGAAGTATATAGAGTATGGAATTTAAGAAGGCTTTGCAGATGGGTACAAGTGTAGAATAAGAGATGAGTGGCAAATTATACCATCCATTTCATTATCAAATGCATTCTTTTCTCGCTGTAATAAATATGCGAGAATGATTTTAAATGAAACGAATGCATATACAACTGATACTATGTACATATTAAGGATGGTATAAATAAAAAAGCTTTTGTCGCTACAATCAGTTCACACTAATATATCTATTATTAAAATTATTAAAACAAAATAAATAAAAATACAAAACATCAAATCAAGTTTATCATAACGAGTAAATATTCTTTGAAACCTTTTTAATCTTAAGAAAAACCTTTCTACAGTATTTCTTTTTTTATATAGCTTTTTATCATAATCCCATTTGTCTCTTCTGTTTTTCTTTGGCAAAACAACAGGTATACATTCAAACTCTAACACCTTGTTACTTATGCTTACTACCTCATATGCTCTATTCATTATAACATACTTGTTTTCAGGTTCCTTTACTCCTTTCATTATTTCTTCTCTTTCTTCTATCAGTATCCTTTTATATCTTTTCATCCCTCTATTTTATTTTTTTCCATTAAGTGTTGCTCTGTTGCTCTTCTTTTAGTAACTTGAATTCATAAAATTATTCATAAAATTATATTATATATGTTGCTATATGTTGCTTTTTTTTTATTTTTTTGATAGCATAAAAAAATAGTTGGTTGCAGGTTGTTATTAATATTGAAAAGATGAGTCCTATTTGAGTTTATTAATTTTTTCAATAAAAGAACGGATGTAAGTAAATATTAGCTTGCTTTTAGTTTTAAGATATTAAGTTTGTTAGTTTTTTAATGTAATTATGGACAAAGAAAAAATGTATGAAACAATTTAATTTTATTCTATTTGGTCCTCCTGGAGCTGGGAAGGGAACTCAAGCGAAGACAATTAGTAGTAAGTTTAATATTGTTCATCTTTCAACTGGGGATATGATAAGAGAAACAAAAGATGATCCTGTTTTGTCAAAGTATTTAGTATCTGGGCAGTTAGTTCCTGATGAAGTGATTGTTGAAATTGTAATGAAAAGATTGCAAAAAGAAGATTGCAAAGAAGGTTTTTTATTAGATGGCTTTCCAAGAACTATTTTTCAGGCACAGGAACTGGATAGTTTCTTAAAAAAATTAAGTAGAAGAGTATCGGCAGTGTTCTATATAGATATTTCACAAGAAGAAATTATGAAAAGATTATTAAGAAGAAGAGTTTGTAGTAAATGTGGTGGTAGTTTCAATATAGAACTAAATCCTCCGAAACAAGAAGGTTTTTGTGATTTTTGTGGTGAAAAACTTATACAAAGAAAGGATGATAATATTGATACGATAAAAGAAAGATTGTGTGTTTACGAAAAGCAGACAAAGCCATTGATTAAATATTATGAGGAAAAAGGTTGTATTGGCAGGATAGATGGAGCGGTTTCTGTGGATAAAGTTTTTAAACAAATAGAAGATTTTGTTAAAAATAATATAAAAATAGAAGGATATTTTGGCTAATATAGAATTGAAAAGTAAAGAAGAAATAGCAAAAATAAGAGTTGCATGTCATGCAGCAGCGGATATTTTGGAGAGTTTAAAAACTTTTATAAAACCTGGTCTTACAACAAAAGATATAGATGTAGAAGTTAATAGAAGGATAAGTTCTTTTAATATGAAGCCTGCTTTTCTAGGGTATGGTGGTTTCCCTGGATCGGCTTGTGTTTCAATAAATGATGAGCTGGTTCATGGGATACCGAATGCTTCTCGTGAAATTTTTTCTGGTGATATTGTAACAGTGGATATTGGGTGTATTTATCAAGGATACTACTCAGATGTAGCTTATACATATCCTGTTGGTAAAGTAGATAAAGAAACACAAAAACTTTTGCAAGTTACAGAAAACTCATTATATAAAGCTATAGAACAAGTCAAGCCTGGCAATAGGTTAGGAGATGTTTCTTACGCAGTCCAAAATTATGTTGAACTATTTGGTTATTCAGTAGTTCGTGATTATTGTGGTCATGGGCTTGGCAGAAGTTTGCATGAAGAGCCAAGTGTTCCTAATTATGGAAAACCAGGAACAGGACCAAGATTGTTGCCGGGGATGGTTTTTGCTATAGAGCCTATGGTCAATATTGGGACATATAAAGTTGATACTTTATCCAATAAATGGACCGTTGTAACAAGAGATGGGAGTATGTGTGCTCACTTTGAGCATACTGTTGCTGTGACCGAGACGGGTTGCGAAATTTTGACGAGAATGTAATATAGTAGAGAGTTCTTCTTTTATCTTTTTAGATAAAAGAAAGTAAAAATTTGGCAATAAAGGTAATAAAATGGCAAAAGAAGAGAAAGTTGAAGTTTCAGGCAAAATACTTGAATCATTGCCTAATGCAATGTTTAAAGTAGAAATAGAAGGAGGGCATGTTATTTTGGCACATATTTGTGGCAAGATGAGGATGCACTACATAAAGATATTGCCTGGTGATAAAGTAAAAGTAGAGCTTTCTCCTTATGATTTAACAAGAGGAAGGATTATATATAGAGATAAATAGGAGCAAAATAATGAAAGTTAGAGCATCAGTAAAACCTATATGTCAAAAATGTAAGGTTATAAAAAGAAAAGGTGTTGTAAGGGTTGTTTGTGAAGATCCTAGACATAAACAAAGACAAGGGTAGTTTTTGTTGTGTAAATTTTTGTTTTTTAAGTTTTATGGTAGAAAATAAAATATTTTAGATGAGGGGAAACATAATGGCAAGAGTTACCGGTGTAGATTTACCGAAGAATAAAAGGTTAGATATTGCATTAAGATATATTTATGGAATAGGGCCTGTTTTTTCAGATGCAATTATCAAAGAACTGGGGCTTGATCCTGCAAAAAGGGTAAAAGATCTTACAGAAGCTGAAGTTAACCAAATTAATAATCTTATAACAAAAGAATATAAAGTTGAAGGTGATTTGAGAAGAGAAATCCAAGCAAATATTAAGAGACTGATAGATATTGGTTCGTATAGAGGGATGAGGCATAAAAGAAATCTTCCTGTAAGAGGGCAAAGAAGTAAAACCAATGCAAGAACAAGAAGAGGCAAAAGAAAAACTGTTGGTGCAGGTACTAATAAGGCAACAGTTCAAAAAGCTGGTGCAACTAAGAAGTAAGATTTGACACAATGAAATAAGTTTGGAGGCTTAATATAATGGCAGAAGATAAAAAGAAGGCTGTTACAGCAAAAAGAAAAATAAAATTTACTGGTGGAATGGCAAGAGCATATGTTCAATCAACTTTTAATAATACTATTGTTAGTATTACAGATGATAAAGGTAACACGATAGTTTGGGCATCTGCTGGGGGTGCAGGATTTAAAGGAGCAAAAAAAGGGACTCCGTTTGCAGCTCAAATGACAGCTGCGGCAGTTGGAAAAAAAGCATTGGATTGCGGAGTAAAACAAATTTCTGTTTTCGTTAATGGTCCCGGACCAGGAAGAGAGACAGCAATTAGGGGGCTTCAATCTTCAGGACTTGTGATATCGGCAATTAGAGATGTGACCCCGATTCCACATGATGGTTGCCGTCCACCAAAACCAAGAAGAGTGTAATAATATTTTTGAATATGTAAATTAGAAAAATTTATCGGAGGATTTTAATAGATGGCACGTTACATTGGTTCAGCTTGCAAGCAATGCAGGGCAGAAAGAGAAAAATTATTTTTAAAAGGAGAAAGATGTATTTCACCAAAATGTGCATTAGATAGAAAAAGAGGAAAAAATGCTCCGGGACAGCACGGAGCAAAAAAAGGTAAGATGTCAGATTATGCAAGGCATCTGAGAGAAAAACAAAAGGCAAGAAGAGTTTTTGGTTTGACTGAACAACAATTTAAAAGATATTTTATTGTTGCAGAAAAGATGTCAGGTCTTACAAGTGATACTTTGTTAAAACTTCTTGAGATGAGGCTTGATAATGTTGTATACAAATTAGGTCTTTCTTTTTCAAGGAAGAATGCAAGACAAATGGTTATGCACGGATTAATTTATGTTAATGGAAAGAAAATAGATGTTCCAAGATACCAAGTTAAAAAAGATGATGTTATAACTGTAAAGGCAAGTTATAAAGAGAATGTTAACTTAAAAAAACTTATGGAAAATCCGGTGGCTGTTCCAAGCTGGTTGATATTTAATAAAGATAATATTGAGGGAAAAGTTGTTAATGAGCCATTAAAAGAAGATTTTTCACATCCTATAAATGGGCAGTTAATTGTGGAATTCTATTCAAAATAAAAAATAGCCACTTGTAAAAAGTGAGTTAAATGGAGTTTATAGCATGAAAATGCAAGAAGAAAAACAAGATAAAAATTTAGGAAGACTTGAAAAATTAGAGTTAGAGGAAAAGACAGCTACAGGAACATTTGGAAGATTTATAGCTCAACCTTTTGATAGGGGTTATGGTAATACAATTGGAAATTCTTTAAGAAGAGTTTTACTTTCAAGTATTGAAGGTGCAGCAATAACATCTGTAACAATAAAAGGTGCAGAACATGAATATTCAGTTCTTAAAGGTGTTAGAGAAGATGCTTTGCAAATTATTCTTAATCTTAAAAAGATTAGAGTTAAATTAAATTCTAATGGACCTGAAAAAATTTACTTAAAAACAACAAAGTATGGGAAAATTACGGCTGGAGATATAGAAAAAAATTCTTCAGTGGAGATAAAGAATCTTGAACAAGAGATTGCCAACATAGATTACGGAACAACTTTGGAAATGGAAATGGAGGTTTCCAAAGGTAGAGGGTATGTTAGAGCAGAACAAGTAAAGAGTCATAAATATGCAGCAAACACTATAATTATGGATGCTTTGTTTTCTCCTGTAACGAAGGTTAATTATGAAGTTGAGAATACAAGAGTAGGACAAGATTTAAATTATGATAGACTTATTATGGAAATATGGACAGATGGGACTATTACTCCCCAAAATGCTTTAATAGAATCTGCGAAAATATTAAGAGATAGACTCACGATTTTTACAGGAGAGCAAAATATAAATACAAGTGAAGAAGCTGTTGTTACAGGGAAAGCAGAGCAAGAAGATAAAATAGAAGACTTAAATGATAAATTAGTTAGTATATTGGATTTATCTGTAAGAGCTTCAAATAGTTTAAAAAATGCGGAAATAGAAACAATAGGACAGCTTATTTCTTATTCAGAAGTGGATCTTATGGAGTTTGATAAGTTTGGAAAAACTTCGTTAAAAGAAATAAAAGAAAAACTAGCGGCAATTGGGTTGTCTTTGAAGGAGCAATTATAATGATAAAGAATCTTAATGGAAGGAAACTTGCAGTTACCCCGTCACATAAAAAAGCTATGATGAGAAATATGGCAACATCTTTGTTCTTGCATGAAAAAGTTACAACAACTGTTCCAAGAGCAAAAGAGGTTGTTAAGTTTGCAGAAAAGTTAATAACAAAAGCAAAGGTAGCAGATTTAAATGCTAAAAAAGCTTTACATGCAGAAATAGCAAATAAAGAAGTTGTTAAAAAAGTTTTTGAAGTTTTAGTTCCAAGGTATAAAGAAAGAAATGGTGGATACACACAAATATTTAAACTTGGATTAAGAAAGGGCGATTGTGCAGAAATGGCAATGATTAAGTTGGTAATATAAGAGAGTTTTTAATTTATAAAATTTTATTTATAATAATATTATAGGCATTATCTATTTGTTTTATTAGATAGTGCCTATTTTTTTAACATATTTAATTTTCAAATATGCTATAATAATTGCAACATATTGTTAAGGAGAAAAAATGATAATAGTTACTGGAGGGGCTGGGTTTATAGGGAGTTGTTTTTTATGGAAGTTAAATCAAGAAAAAATTGAAGATATTTTAGTTGTTGATCATTTAGATAATGGCGAAAAATGGAAAAATCTTGTAGGGAAAAAATTTTACGATTATATGCAAAAAGAAGATTTTATACTAGCAGTAAAAGAAAGAAAAATTGAAAAGCCACAGGCAATAGTTCATTTAGGAGCATGTAGTTCTACAACACAAACGGATGCGAATTATTATATTCATAACAACTTTGAATATTCTAAAACACTTGCTTTATGGGCAATGGAGTTAGGTATACCTTTTTTATATGCATCTTCAGCAGCAACTTATGGAGATGGAGCAAATGGTTATGACGATATGTGTGATATTGATAAACTTGCCCCGCTAAATATGTATGGTTATTCAAAACAAATATTTGATTTATGGATTTTAAGGCACAAATATAGTAATAGAGTTTGTGGAATAAAATTCTTTAATGTTTTTGGTCCAAATGAATATCATAAGGGGACAATGAAAAGTGTTATCTGTAAAACTTATGACGATGTTGCACAAAAAGGTTTAATAAGATTATTCAAATCATATAATAGCAAATATGGCAACGGTCAATCTTTAAGAGATTTTGTTTATATAAAAGATGTTGTTGAAGTTATGTTTTTCTTATTAAACAATCCAAAAAATACAGGATTATTTAATATTGGAACAGGAAAAGCAAGAAGTTGGAACGATATAGCAAAATCAATGTTTAAAGCTGTAGGAAAGCCAACAAATATTGAATATTTTGAAATGCCAGAAATTTTAAGAGGGAAATACCAATATTTTACCGAAGCTAAAATGGATAAAATAAAACTTGCAGGGTGCAACCATAAATTTATGGAACTAGAAGATTCTATAAAAGACTATTGTAGCTATTTAAAAAATAAAAGTTATCTTTAGTAAAAATAGCATAACAAAATCCTTATTCTTTTTAAGAAAAAATTTTATATATAAAATTTTTTAATGCAACAGTAAATTTAAAATTACTTATAAAAAAATCACACCTAAATATATTTTTTATGTGTGATTTTTATTTCAGTAAAATAATATTATAAAATATTTTTTGATACAAGCATTTCTGCAATTTCTACAGCATTAAGTGCAGCACCTTTTAATAAATTATCAGATACTACCCAGAAAGTTAAACCGTTGTTTATAGATATATCTTTTCTTATTCTACCTACAAATGTTTTTTGTTGGTTTTGTGCAAATAATGGCATAGGATACTTTTGTTCTTTAGGATTATCTATAACTTCTACACCTTTTGCAGAAGACAAAAGTTCTCTTGCTTTTTGTGGTGTTATTTCTTTTTCGGTTTCAATCCATACTGATTCGCTATGTGCTCTTAAAACAGGAACTCTTACACATGTTGCACTTACTTTTATATTTCTATCACCCATAATTTTCATTGTTTCTTTTGTCATTTTCATTTCTTCTTTTGTATATCCGTTTTCTTCAAAAACATCTATATGAGGAATTAAATTGAATGCTATTTGATAAGGGAACTTTTCTAATGCAGGTATAGCTTCACCTTTACCTAAAGCTTTTGTTTGATTTTCTAAATCGTGAATACCTTTTGACCCTGCACCTGAAACTGCTTGATATGTAGAAACTATCACTCTTTTAATTTTTGCATAATCGTGTAACGGTTTTAATGCTACAACCATTTGAATTGTTGAACAGTTGGGATTTGCAATAATTTTTTTATCTTTACTTAAATCGTTAGGATTAACTTCAGGAACAACTAACGGGCAATTGTCGTCCATTCTCCAAGCACTAGAATTATCTACCACAAAGCAACCTTCTTTAGCAAATGATGGAGCAAATTCTTTTGATGTTACTCCTCCTGCACTAAATAATGCTAAGTCTAAACCTTTACCACTATTATGTGTTAAAAGTTCAACTGGTATATCTTTCCCTTTAAATTTTAATTTTTTACCTACACTTCTTTGAGAGGCAAACAATTTTATTTCATCTACAGGAAAATTTCTATTTTCCAACATTTTTATCATTTCATTACCTACTACACCGGTAGCACCTACTACTGCAACTTTATACTTTTTCATTTTTTATACTCCTAAATATTATTAAATAAATATAGTTCATCATTTATTTTTTGCTTTTTTCTAAAAGAAATTTTAAATTCTTTTTTTATTACACCGTTATTATTTAATCTATCTAAAATCATATTATAATATTTGTTATGAATTTCACAACTTATAAAATTCCTTTTTAATTTTTTACATAAAACAAGTTCAGAACCGCTTCCTCCAAATAAAATAAAACAATCATCATTTTCTTTTGTTGAACTTTTTATTAGTAATTCAACTAAATCTAAAGGTATTTGACAAGAATGAAAAGTTTTGTCTTTTGATACATTTTTTACCAAATCATAATAAAGCCAGCTGTAAGGCATTCTTAATAAATGTAACTTCCTATCGTTTTATTTTTGATAAATCAACTTCTTTTCCGCAACCTCTACAAAAAACTTTATAGTCATCAATTTGTTCAGTACTTTTTACTACAAATTTACCTTCTTCAAGAGTCAAAATATCGTATTGATTAGGTTCTGTTATAAACTCTAAAGAACCACAATATTGGCAATAGTTTTTCATGATTTTATACATCCATTATTTTAAATTTTTAAACTGGTATACCAATTATAAATAGTGGAATAATCAATAAAAGTAACTTTATCTATCAACTTATTTTGCTTTCATTTTTAAAAACTTTTTAGTTCTAGCTAAAACACTTAACTAGATTTTAAAATTTTAGGCTAGCTAAAATCTTTTTAGAATTAAGTTTACTCTTTGCATTAAATGAATTAAAAAATACAAAAGCACAGCCAAAATATCAAAATCGTTATAAGTTGTTAGCTATCAAATCGCCAACATCAGTTGTTCCCATTCCCATCTTTCCTGCAGCTAAAGATTTTATCTTTCCGCTTGCAAGTGATTTTGCTATGGAATTTTCTATCATTTTAGCTTCTTTTTCAAGGCCTAATGTTTCAAGCATCATAGCTCCTGCAGAAATTGCAGCTAGCGGATTAATTACATTTTGCCCAGTATATTTTGGTGCAGAACCGCCCATTGGTTCAAACATTGATACCCCTTCAGGATTAATATTTCCTCCTGCAGAAATACCTATACCACCTTGAATCATTGCAGCTAAATCTGTAATAATATCACCAAACAAATTATCGGTAACTATAACATCAAACCATTCTGGATTTTTTATCATCCACATACATACTGCATCAACATTTACATAATTCAATGTTATGTCTGGATAATATTTTGCACCCATAGCTCTAAATGCTCTTTCCCATAGGTTTGAAGCAAATGTTAAAACATTTGTTTTACCACACAATGTAAGTTTCTTATCTTTATTTCTTTTTTTTGCTACTTCAAAAGCATATTTTAAACATCTATCTACACCAAATCTTGTATTTATAGATTCCTGTGTTGCAACTTCATAAGGAGTATCTTTCTTTAAAAAGCCACCTGCACCTAAATAAAGACCTTCTGTATTTTCTCTAACTACTACAAAATCTATATCTTTAGGCTCTTTATTCTTTAAAGGGCAATCTACACCTTCATAAAGTTTTACTGGCCTTAAATTGATATATTGGTCAAGCTCAAATCTTAATCTTAATAAAATACCTTTTTCAAGTATACCCGGCTTTATATCTGGGTCGCCAATTGCACCAAGATACATTGCATCAAATTTTTTAAATTCTTCTATACAACTATCAGGCAGAATTTCACCTGTTTTCTTATATCTTTTACCACCCAAATCAAAATCTACAAATTCAAATTTTGCACCTGTTTTAGTTGCAACAGCATTAATAACTTTCACCCCTTCAGCTATAACTTCAGGACCTGTTCCATCTCCACCAATAAGGGCAATTTTATAGGTTTTAGACATATTATTTTTCTCCTTTAATGTAGGAAAGCAAACCACCAGATTTTATTAATTTTTGCATAAATTCTGGAAAAGGTTGAGCTTTATATGTTTGTTTTTTTGTTATATTTTTTATTTCACCTTTTGCTAAATCAATTTCCAATTTATCACCATTATTTATATTATCAACAGCTTCTTCGGATTCAATTATAGGAAGCCCAATATTTATAGAATTTCTAAAAAATATCCTTGCAAAAGATTTTGCTATTACACAAGATACCCCTGCTCCTTTAATTGATATTGGAGCATGCTCTCTTGAAGACCCACAACCAAAATTTTTATCTGCAACTATAACATCACCAGTTTTTACAGTTTTGGCAAAAGTATCGTCTATATCTTTCATGCAATATTTTGCTAGTTCTTTCGGGTCTGAAGTAGTTAAATATCTTGCAGGGATTATTTCATCTGTATTTACATTTGCACCATACTTATGAACACTACCTTTTAATATAATATTTGCCATTTACAAACCTCTTGTGATTTAAAATATTTTCAAAATTTTATAACATTTACAACTATTTTTCAATTTTATGTAGTCGTTCATAACATATTGGAATTTTTAAGTAAAATTAGTTTATCAAAATTTTGTTAATAAATTCT
>CAMVLN010000046.1 GCA_947168325.1 uncultured Elusimicrobia bacterium
ATAATTTTCACAAACAAAAAAATAATGCTATAATTTATTATAAAGAAAAAAAGAGTATATTTTATGGTTTTAAGGAATATATTGGAGGGCACAAAGATGTATAAATTAGTTTTAATTAGACATGGTGAAAGTGTTTGGAACAAAGAAAATAAATTTACGGGATGGACAGATGTAGATTTGTCTCAAAAAGGTGTCCAAGAAGCAATAAAGGCCGGTCAACAATTAAAGAAAGATGGTTTTACATTTGATTTAGCATATACTTCAGTATTAAAAAGAGCAATTAAAACTTTAAATAATGTTTTAGAGCAAATGGACGAATTATGGATTCCTGTAAAAAGATCGTGGCGCCTAAATGAAAGGCATTATGGCTCTTTACAAGGTTTAAACAAAGCTGAAACTGCAGCAAAGTTTGGTGAAGCTCAAGTAAAAATTTGGAGAAGAAGTTATGATACTCCACCAGAACCATTATCGACAACAGATGAAAGATATGCTGGAAATGATCCAAAATATAAAGATGTAGATAAAAAAGACATTCCTTTAACAGAATGTTTAAAAGATACTGTTGCAAGAGTACTTCCTTTTTGGGAAGAAGAAATTGCACCTAACATAAAATCTGGCAAGAAAATAATTATCGCTGCACATGGAAACAGTTTAAGAGGATTAGTAAAATACCTAGATAATATAAGTGATGAAAATATTGTTAATTTAAATATTCCTACAGCAATGCCTTTAGTATATGAATTAGATGAAAATTTAAAGCCGATTAAAAGTTATTATGTAGGTGATCCAGAAGCTGTTAAAAAAGCTATGGAAGCAGTGGCGAATCAAGGTAAAGTAAAATAATTTTATTTTACTTGAATTTTTTTCTTTTTGTGGAGATACAATGGAAACTTTAAAAGATACCCTTAACCTTTTATATAAATTACAGCAAAAAGATATAGAGATTTTTGAACTTAAAGGAAAGCTTAAGATTTTGCCAGAAATAATAGTAAAAAAAGAAAAGCAGATTACACAAGTAAAAGATGATTTTGAAATAAAAAAAGCAGAATATGTTAAGTTAAATTCTCTAAAAAAAGAAAAGGAAGCACTTTTGGCTATAAAAGAAGCTACTATTAAAAAACATACTTCAGATTTGAACACCATTAAAGCAAACGATATGTATAAAAATTGTTTACTTGAAATAGAAAAAGCTAAAGCAGATAAAAGTGCTTTAGAAGATGAAATATTGCAATTAATGGAAGATATAGATAAAGAAGTTATAAATTTAAAGAAATATGAAGAAGATTTTAAAGCAAAAGAAACTGCACTAAATAAAGAAATTGTAGAAGCAAAGAATATAATTGAAAAGGCAAAAGAAAATATGGTGTTAATGCAACAAGAAAGAGATGAGTTTGCTAAAAGTATAGATAAAAATGTTTTATCACAATATGAAAGAATAAGAGAAGGAAGAGATGGACAAGGTCTTGCAACTATAGAAGGAGATAGTTGTAGCGGTTGTAATATGGTTTTAAGACCGCAATTAATAGTTCAAGCCACTAAGTGTAAAGAATTAGTATATTGTGATAATTGCTCTAGAATATTGTTTAACAACAAAGATGTACAGGAATAATATACAGATGGTTCGTGGTCGCTTTACATTTATTGTAAAGAGGAAAGTCCGAACTTTACTCTCTGTTTTATAACAGAGAAAAACGGTAGTGGGCAATTCCCACAGTCCGCAAGGATAGAGGTGCGAACAGAGACGATTTTTTCTGAAAAGGAAAAGTGTTCCTTGAAAAAGGAATAGCTCTTACTATATAACGAAGGTAAGAGGTGAAACGGCTAAATCCTTACCGGAAAGCAAGATAGTAGTTTTTATCGCTTGACTATATAAAGCAATTTATATAGCAGAGAAATGACCACAATGTTTTATAAACATACAGAATTCGGTGTATAACCATCTGTTTTATTATTCTTGGTTAATTTAAGTAAAGAACTTTCCAAAATGGATGACAAATTTTATCATTTACCTGTTATGCTCCACGAAGTAGAAAGGTATCTTATAACGAAAGATATTGGTTATTATGTAGATTGTACTTTTGGTGGTGGAGGACATAGTTTATTTTTATTGAAAAAATATAAAAATATAAAAATTATTGCTTTTGACCAAGATACAGATTCTTTAACAAAGTTTAATGAAAACAAAAATTTGCAAGAATTTAAAAATAGAATTATTTTTTGTAATGATAACTTTAAAAATATAGAAAAAAATCTAAAAGATTTGAATATAGAAAAAGTTGATGGTTTAATGGCAGATTTAGGAGTATCTTCTAAACAACTTGATAATAAAGAAAGAGGCTTTTCTTTCAATTCAGATGCTATTTTAGATATGAGGATGAATAGAAAAAATAATTTGACTGCCTATGATATTGTAAATTCTTTTGATAAAGATAAACTTTCAGAAATATTTTTTAAATATGGTGAAGAATCATTTTCTAAACAAATTGCAGAAAAAATAGTTGAGCAAAGGATAAAAGGAAGTATTAAAACTTGTAACCAACTAAAAGATATTGTTTGTAAAGTTAAATTGGTAAAAAGAAAAATAAATCCTGCTACAAAAATTTTTCAAGCATTAAGAATTTATATTAATGATGAGTTAGGTAGTTTACAAGAAATGTTAAATAGTATATCTAAAATTTTAAATACTAATTCACGAGCAGTAATTTTAACATATCATTCGTTAGAGGATAGAATTGTAAAACAAACATTTAAGCAAAATAAAGAGTTAAAAATAATAAATAAAAAAGTTATAATTGCTAGTGATAAAGAAATAAAAGAAAATCCTAGAAGTAGAAGTGCAAAATTAAGAGTTGCTGAAAAATTATGAGTAAAAAAATTTTTATATTTATAGTTGAGTTAGTAGTGTGTATTCTTATATATTCTTTCATTATTAGTCAAATAAGATCTAAAACAATATTGCTAGATATTCAAATGACAGAGTTAGAAGAAAAATATTCAGTATTAAAAAATGAAACAGATTATACTATGGAAGAAATAGGACGGTTATTGTCAATGAATAATCTGAATAAAATTGCTGTTGAAAGAAATTTAAAAAGTCCAACTAAAGAACAAATTGTAGAATTAATAAATGATAAAGTTAAAACGAAAAAAAACTAGAATGTTTAGTATAAAAAGAAAAAATAAAGACTTTTTAAATTCTAATTCTTTGTCTGAAAAAACAAGGTATAATATAATTGTATTCTTCATATATATTTTTTTTATAATAATAATATTAAAATTAATAAATCTGCAAATATTTCAACATCTAAATAAAGATGAATATGTTAAACATATTGTTTATAAAGAAACTGAAGAGATTCAGCAAAGAGGTTTTATTTTTGATAGAAACAATAATGTTTTAGCTAGGAGTATAAAGACTTATGATATTGCTTTAGATGCTAAAATGATTAAAGATTTAGATTTAATAAAACAACTCCTGTCAAAATATGATATTAATTTAAGTAAGGCAAATCTTATATCAATAAAAGCAAGAAAAAGTCATATTTCTATAAAAAAAAATATTCCAGAAAATATAATTCTAAAAATAAAAGAAGATATTAGCAAAGTAAGAAAACAAGTAAGTAAACAAATTGCTGAAATAAAGATAGAAAAAAAAATATATAAAAAAAATGAAGATAAGTTAAAAGAACTAAATGAAAAATTAGAGAAAGTAAAGGAAGATAAATTTGTTTGTATAAAAATAAGTAGTAATTATAAAAGAAGTTATCCTGAAAATACTCTTGCTTCTCATGTTATTGGAAAAATAAATTCTGAAGGAGTAGGAATAGAAGGTATAGAAGCAAGTTGTAATGAACAACTAAATGGTGAAAATATAAGAAGGGAACAATATAGAATAAATGGCTATGGCAATGTTTATTCTGAATTTTTATCTAAAGAAGATATTGAAGAGTCTAAAGATGTAGTTTTAACTATAGATAGAGTATTGCAGTTTATTGTGGAAGATGAACTTAAAAAAGGATTACATAAAACAAAAGCAAAAAAAGGTGTTGCAATAATTCAAAATCCACATAATGGTGAAATACTTGCAATGGCATCGTTGCCAAATTTTAATCCAAATGAACCTGTATTAAAACAAGAATATTTAAGAAATAGTGCAATATATAATTCACAGGAACCTGGTTCAACTTTTAAAATAGTAGTTTTAAGTGCAGTTATTGAAGAACATTTATTTAATTTGAATAGTAAAATAAATTGTGAAAATGGATATTTTAAATATGCAGGTAAACCTATTACAGATCACCAAAAACAAGGAATTATTACAGTTCAGCAAATTTTAGAGAGATCTTCAAATGTTGGGACTGCAAAAATGGCAATAAAATTAGGCAAAGAAAAATTTTATACTTATATAAAAAATTTTGGTTTTGCTTCTAAAACAGGAATAGACTTGCCCAGTGAACAAACAGGTTTGTTAGCTCCTATAAAGCAATGGAGTAAAAGAACTTTACCTACAATATCCTTTGGACAAGAAATATCAGCAACTCCATTACAAATTATTAGTGCATATTCTTTAATAGCAAATGATGGAATTTTGTTAAAACCCAAAATAATAAGATCTATAGATAATAAAAAATACGAAAATACTCAAGTTGTTAGAAGAGTTATTTCCAAAGATACCGCACATAAAATAAGATTGGCACTTTATGGTGTTGTTGAAAATGGAACAGGCAAGTTTGCAAAAGTAAAAGGATATACCGTTGGTGGAAAAACAGGAACTGCACAAAAATATGATAAGCAAAAAAAACAATATTCTACCAAACATTATATGGCTTCTTTTTGTGGAATGATTCCAGCAATGAAACCAGAAATTGTAATTTTAGTTATATATGATGAACCCGATGGAGACTACTATGCTTCATCAGTAGTAGCTCCTATATTTTCAAAAATAGCAGAAAGAGTTGTTGAATATTTACAAATCAAACCTGATGTAAAAGAAAATCCTAATAAAATTAATCGAGGAGCAAATAAATGATTTTAAATAATTTGATTAGTAATATAGATATAAAAAATATTTATGGCAATACTGATGTTGATGTAAAAGGATTATCCTACGATTCAAGAACAATAGATAAAGGTTTTATTTTTTTTGCCTTAAATGGAGTTCATAATAATGGATTAGATTTTGTATCCCAGGCAATATCAAAAGGAGCTATATGTATAATTTCTAAACAAAAAATTGTTGGTTGCCTTTGTACAAATGTTGTAGTTGAAAATGTAATAGAAACAATGTCAAAAGTTAGTGCTATATTTTATGATTATCCTGATAAAAAAATAACTATTATTGGAGTTACAGGAACAAATGGCAAAACATCTATTACATATATGACAGAATCTATTTTTAAAAATTTAAATATTGATATCGGTGTAATAGGAACAATAAGTTATAGATATGCTAATGTGTTTATAGAAGCACCAAATACAACCCCTCAATCTATAGATTTATATAAAATGATGGCAGAAATGGTTAAATCAAATATAAAATATTTAATTATGGAGGTTTCTTCACATTCTATAGTTTTAGGCAGAATATATGGCATAGAATTTGATATTGCTGTTTTTACAAATCTTACTCAAGATCATTTAGATTTTCATAAAAATATGAATAATTATTTTAATGCAAAAAAAATGCTATTTACATCTTTATTTAACAATTTAAAAAGAAATAAAAAGTTTGCTATAATCAATGCTGATGATTTTTACGGTAAACAATTACTAGAAGATACACAGATTAATGCTATTAAAATATCCTATTCTATTTCTTGTAAAACAAATCATTTGTTCTGTATTGCAAAAAATATAATATTAAATAGTAATAATAGTTCTTTTGAATTAGAATCAACATTTGGAACAAGTGATGTATGTGTAAGTCATATAGGATTGCATAATATTTACAATATTCTTGCAGTATTTTGCATTTGTGTTGCTGTTGGAATAAAGTTTGAAACTATTATTAAACAATTAAAAAATATTACTGGAGCACCGGGACGGCTTGAAATAATAAAAAGTAAAAAAGATTTTTCTGTAATAGTTGATTATGCACATACTGACGATGCTTTAAAAAATGTTTTATCTGCAATAAAAAATTTAAACCCTTCAAGAATTATTACAGTTTTTGGTTGTGGAGGAAATAGAGATAAAACGAAAAGGCCAAAGATGGCAAAAGTTGCTTGCAATATGAGTGATTTTGTATTTATAACATCAGATAATCCTAGAGAAGAGGCTCCTATTGAAATTGCAAAAGATATTGAAAACGGAGCAAGAGAAATAAATAAAAGTAATTACAAAGTTGTGATAGATAGAAAGCAGGCAATACAAGAAGCAATATCAAAGGCAAAAACAAATGATGTTGTTTTAATTGCCGGTAAAGGGCATGAAAATTATCAAATATTAGGGCGAGAAAAAATTCATTTTGATGATAGAGAAATTGCTTTTAATATATTAAACAAAAATTAATGGAATAAATTAATGGAAAATTTTTATTTAAAAGATTTAATAAAAGCAGTAGATGGTTCTTTTGTTATGGGCAACAAACTTTTACCTGTGAATGAGGTAGGAATAGATACTAGAACTATAAAACAAAATTCTGTATTTTTTGCAATTAAGGGCAAATCTCTAGATGGGCATGATTATATAAAAGATGCCATAGAAAAAAAAGTTTCTGCAATTGTCTATTCAAGAGATGACATAAACTTCAATAATTTAGCAAAAACTCTTCCTTCGTTAGTAAAAGTAAGCAATACATCTGTTGCTTTAGAACAATTGGCAACTGCATATAGAAAAAAATTTAATATGTTAAAAATGGTTGCCGTTACTGGTTCTAATGGCAAAACTACTACTAAAGAAATGCTTGCTTCTATTTTAAATCAAAAAGGGAAAACTTTATCAAATCAAGGAAATTTTAATAATAGAATAGGTGTTCCTTTAACTTTATTTAATCTTACAAGTGATACTAAATATGCTGCAATTGAAATTGGAACTTCAGAATTTGGAGAAATAAAAGCTTTAATAGATATAACAAACCCTTATTGTGGAATAATAACAAATATTGGAAAAACACACTTAGAATTTTTTAAAACTCCAGAAAATGTATTAAAAGAAAAAATAACATTAATAGATGGTATAAGTAATACTGGTTTTGTAGTATTAAACAACGATGATATTTATATAAAAACTATAATTTCACAAGTAAAAAAGAAAGTTATAACTTTTGGTTTAAATACATATGCAGATGTATATGCTAGTAATATTAAATTAAATTTAGATAAACAAATTTTTGATATACATATAGGTAGCAAAAAAGAAACAGTAGCAATATCAATGAAAGGTCTACATAATATTTTAAATTCGTTGGCAGCAACAGCCGTTGCTTATGGATTAGGGTTTTCCCTTTGTGAAATAAAAGATGGTTTATCAAAATGTATCCCTCCTAAAATGAGAATGCAAGAATATATATTAAATAGTGGTGCTATTTTAATAAATGATGCTTACAATGCAAATCCTACTTCTATGCGAGAATCAATAAAAAATCTTGCACAAGCATATCCAAATAAAGATGTTATATTGATATTAGGTGATATGTTGGAATTGGGCAAAAAAGCATGTCAATACCATGCAGAAATAGGCAGATACATAAATTCTTTACCTTATGTGAAATCAGTTTTTTTGTTTGGAAAATTGGTTCGGTATATTCAAAAAGAACTTATTGATAAAAAAACAGAACATTTTGATACAAAAATTAATTTATGTAAACAAGTTACAAATGAAATAAAAGAAAATTCTGTAATTTTTATAAAAGGGTCAAGAGGTATGAAATTAGATACTGTTTTTAATGATATTATTACTGAAGATAAAATAAAAAGAGAGACAAAATAATGTTTTATTATTTTTTTTATGTACTATGTAACATAAATATTTTCCAATACATAACTTTTAGAGCAGTAGGAGCAATATTAACGAGTTTATTAATAACTTTCATAATTGCTCCATTTATCATAAAAAACTTGAAAAAATATAAAATTGGGCAAACTATTAGAAATGATGGGCCTACAACTCATTTAATAAAATCTGGAACGACAACGATGGGTGGAATAATAATTATTATTTCTTTACTTGTATCGAGTATTTTATGGGCAAGGTTAGATAACAATTTTATTTTATGGCTTATTTTTGCAACAATATATTTTGGTTCAATAGGTTTTACAGATGATTATTTAAAGTTGGTAAAGAAAAATCCGAAGGGTTTATCTGCAAGAAAAAAACTTTTATTTCAGTCAATGTTTGCATTACTTGTAATAATATATTTATATTTTTTCCCAACAAATTTGCAGTATGCAACATCTTTAAATATTCCATATTTAAAAACGACTTTTATTGATGTATCTTTACTATATTTTGTATTAATATTCTTTGTGATAGTAGGAAGTTCAAATGCCGTAAATTTAACTGATGGCCTTGATGGACTTGCAACAGGAAATATTATAATTGTTGCTTTAACATTAGCGGTATTTTCTTATGTTATAGGGAATATAAATATTAGCTCTTATTTAAAAGTTCCTTATGTTATTGGAACTGGAGAAATTTCTGTTTTTTTAATGGCACTTTTTGGCTCTGGGTTAGGTTTTTTGTGGTATAATTCATATCCAGCAGAAATATTTATGGGTGATACTGGTAGTCTTTGTCTTGGTGGTTTGTTAGGTTTATCTGCAGTATTTATAAAACAAGAGCTTATTTTAGTTGTAGTAGGAGGAGTATTTGTAGCAGAGGCATTGTCCGTTATGATACAAGTATTTGTTTTTAAAAGGACAAAGAAGAGAGTGTTTAAAATGGCACCTTTACATCATCATTTTGAGCTAGGTGGCCTTAAAGAAACTAAAGTAACAATAAGATTTTGGATTGTTGGAATTATACTTGCAATTATAGCTATTGCTTCTCTTAAATTAAGATAAAATCATGATAAAATGTAATGCTAAAATTTCAGTTTTAGGATTAGGAAAATCGGGTATAGCTTGTGCTAATTTAGCTATTTTAAAAGGATATAAAGTTTTTGCTAGTGATAGTGGAAAAGAAAGATCTTATGAAACAATGAAATTAAATAAAAATGTCGAAGTAGAGTTTAAAAAACATTCTACTAAAGTTTTAGATAGTGATATAATAATAAAAAGTCCAGGCCTTTCAAACGAGTTGGAAATATTACAACAAGCAAGAAAAAGATGTGTTCCTATCTTAAGTGAGCTAGATTTTGCTTTAAATCTTGTTAAACCTAAAAAAATAATTGCAGTGACAGGAACAAATGGTAAAACTACAACTACAACTTTAATTTATAAAATAATAAAAAATTTTTATAAAAATACTTTCGTTGCAGGAAATATTGGGTTTCCTGTATCAGAGGTTGTGTCTAAATTAGATTCTAAATCTATTTTAGTTTTAGAATTATCTTCTTATCAATTAGAAGATTCTCCTTTTTTTAGACCGGATATTAGTGTAAGTATGAATATTACTTGCGATCATTTAAAACATCATCACACAATGGCAAAATATATAAAAGCCAAATCTAATATCTTTGTAAATCAAAAAAAACAAGATTATGCAATATATAATTATAACGATAAATATTTAAAAAAATCTATTTTAAAAACTGTTGCAAAAAAGTTTGAATTTAATAATTCTTCAACAATAAATTGTATTTATTATAAAGATAATAATATATATTTAAAAAAAGGTAAAAGGATTATTAAATTAAATCCTAAAATAAACATTCCAGGCAAACATAACATAGACAATATTCTTGCTAGTGTAGCTGCAAGTTATGTTGTTGGAGTAAAACCTTATATTATCGAAAAAGTTATTTCAAAATTTAAGGGTATAGAACATAGAATAGAATTTGTAACAACTATAAATGGTGTAAAATATTACAACGATTCAAAAGGAACAAATGTAGATTCTACTAAAGTTGCTCTTGAAGCTTTTGATAAGAATATTCAGCTTATACTTGGTGGGCAAGATAAAGGAAGTTCGTATAAACCACTATTTAGACTTATAAGAAAAAAAGTAAAAAATATTTTCCTTATAGGTGAAGCGACAAATATAATCAAAAAAGAACTTAAAGGGGCAACAACAATGATTGAATGTAAAACTTTAGATGTTGCAATAAAAAAAGTTCATTCTATATCTGTAAAAAATGACATTGTGTTGTTTTCACCTGCTTGTGCTTCTTTTGACCAATTCAACAATTTTGAACATAGAGGCAAAGTGTTTAAAGAATTAGTTTTTAACATAAAAAATAATCTATGATAAAATCATTTTTAAGAAAAGATATAAATTCTTTAATTTTAATAATAATTGTCTTTTTTTTGCTTATGTTTGGAATTTTGGCAATATCTTCTTGTGGCAATATAATTGACATAAAAAGTCCAACTTCTTATTTTAGAAATCATTTCATAAATATAATTGTAGGTGTTTATTATGAATAATGAAGAACTTATAATCCTTA
>CAMVLN010000047.1 GCA_947168325.1 uncultured Elusimicrobia bacterium
GCAAAAAGGAACTATAGAAAATACTAACGGACTAATAATGGTAATGTTTTAAAAATAAACAAATTTTGATAGCATTACAAACGAACAAATTCAATAGGGCAAAGATTGGATAAATAATAGACCAAAAAAATGGTTAAATTATTTCACTTAAAAGGATGTTTCCTTTTCCTAATAGCATTAGCAACTTGAATTCACAAACGACTAGATTGACTTTTCTTGTTTAAAATAATAGAATCAAAGTCGAGATTGTTTTATGCTTTTAGGCAACGTAGCTCAGGGGTAGAGCAGAGGACTCATAAGCCTTTGGTCGGTGGTTCAATTCCACCCGTTGCCAGTTTTTTTTGAAAAGAACAATGAAACTGGTATGATATGTAGGTGTTGGAAAGATAAAGACAGAAAAGAATGGAAAATAAAAGAGAACCTTTGTCAGTACATCCGTGTGTTCATATATCTATACCCAATAATAATCCGGCATTACGAATTCTTGTTACAGGGGCAACGGGGTTTGTTGGTAGTCATATAGTTGAAGAACTTGTCTCTAAAAATCATAGTGTTATAGCTACTGTTAGAAAAAACTCAAATCTTAGATGGATAAAAAATTTACCAGTTCAATTTGAAGATTGCTCTTTAAATGATGAACAGCAATTGTCTAGTATTGTTTCTAAAGTTGATATAATAGTTCATTGTGCAGGAGCTGTAAGGACATTAAGTTGGGAAGAATACTATAAAACGAATGTTATAGGAACTCAAAAACTCGTTAAAGTAGCAATAAAAAATAAAAATAGTATCAAGAAATTTATTTATGTGTCTTCTCAGGCTGCAATGGGGCCAAGCAAAACTAAAAATCCAAGAAATTTAACAGAAAAGGAAAATCCAATTTCAAATTATGGTAAAAGCAAGTTATTAGCTGAACAAGAAGTAAAAAAATTGAATGGAATTATTCCTTATACGATAATAAGACCAGCAGCTGTTTATGGACCAAGAGATAAAGATATTTTTATTTTCTTTAATCTAGTTAAACATCATTTAAAACCAAAAACATATTCTAAAAGATATATTCAGTTAGTTTTTGTGAAAGATGTTGCAAAAATTATTTCATTAGCTTTAAATAATCCTAATACAAATAATAAAATATACTATCTTTGTGACGGAAATATTTATAGCTGGGAAGATGTAGCAACAACAATTGCAAGAACAAGTAGTGTAAAAACTATAACTATAATCTTGTTTGATTTTATTTTTAAACTTATTGCTTGTTTTTATGAAATTGTTGCTAAAATTATAAAAAAGCCTCAAGTTCTAAGCAAAGAAAAAATTGTAGAAATGTTGCAAACTTACTGGATAGCCGATAACACAGATATAATAAAAGATACAAATTTTAAGTTTGAAAAACTTGAAAATGGTGCTAAAATAACATACAATTGGTATATAAATAACAGATGGTTTTAGTATAAATTACAATAGTCGGAGTTTTTTATGTCAAACGATATTTTTGAGAAATGTGAAAAGTTTACGGCAGTTAGAGATTTAAAAAATGCTGGTGTTTATCCATATTTTAAAAGAGTTGAAACCGTTCAAGGTCCTGTTGTTAAAATTGATGGAAAAGAAAAAATAGTTTTATGCTCAAATAACTATTTAGGTCTTGCAGATCATCCGAAAGTTATAGAAGGTGCTGTTTTGGCAGCAAAACAATATGGAACATCTTGTACAGGTTCAAGGTTTGTAAATGGGACAAACGACTTACATGAAAAAGTAGAAAGAAAGTTTGCAAAATTTGTTGGTAAAGAATCTGCAATTTTATTTACTACAGGTCATCATTCAAATTTAGGTGCTATTTCATCATTAGTTGGAAAAGGTGAGTTTGTTATAACAGATAAACTTGACCATGCTTCAATTATAGATGGTTGTAGACTTTCTTTTGGCGGAGAAATGTTAAGATTTAGACACAATGACATGGCTGATTTAGAAAGGCAACTTATAAAAGTTCAATCAAAAGAAACATCTGCTTTAATAGTTATTGATGGTGTATTTAGTATGGAAGGGGATATTGCAAAGTTTCCTGAAATATCGGCACTAGCAAAAAAGTATGGTGCAAGAGTTTATGTAGATGAAGCTCATTCTCTAGGTGTGCTTGGAGAAAATGGCAAAGGAACTGGAGAATATTTTAACATGCAACAAGAAGTAGATGTTTTAATGGCAACTGCTTCAAAATCTCTTGCTTCTATTGGTGGTTTTATAGCAAGTAAAAATGAAGTTATAAATTATATAAAACATACAGCAAGATCTTTGATATTTACAGCATCTTTACCTCCAGCATGTGTTGGGGCAATAGATGTTGCTTTAGATATTTTACAAGAAGAGCCTGAAAGAAGAGCAAAACTTTGGGAAAATACAAATAAAATGAAGGAAGGTTTTTTGTCGTTAGGGTTTGATACAAGAACATCGGAAACTCCTATAATTCCTATAACTGTTGGGGAAGATATTAAAGCTTTTCAAATGTGCAGGATGTTATTTGATGAAGGTATATTTGCCTCTCCTATAGTTAGTCCTGCTGTTCCAGAAGGACAGGCCATAATCAGAACTAGCTATATGGCGACACATACCGACGAACATCTTGAAAAAATTCTTGATAAATTTGAAAAAGTTGGTAAAGAGCTTGGAATTATTTCTGGTGGCAGTATTAGAAAGAAATTGGAAAAATCATCAAACAATATATATAACAATAATAGGTGGAGCTTTTCTTTTTCAAATAATAAATTTGCAACTGCTACAAAAAAATGGCTTAAAAATTTATGGTTTTCAAAATAATATGTTTACTGTAAAAAAAATTGATTTTAAGCATGTCAATGAATTTATCAAATTATCTTACAAAGTTTATAAAAATAATTCTTATTGGGTTCCGCAACTAGATAGCGAAAATAAGAAGTTGTTATCCACCAGCAAAAATCCTTACTGGAAACATGCAAAAAAACAATTGTTTTTGGCTTATGATGAAAAAAATAATATAGTTGGTCGAATTGCAGGAATTATAGATTATAATTACATAAAGTTTCAAGAGACAGAAATTGGATATTTTGGTTTTTTTGAATGTATAGATAATGTTGAAGTAGCAAAACTGTTGTTTGAGGCTGTTAGAGAATGGTTAGCAGAAAATAATTTAAATAAAATGATAGGACCAATGAATCCTTCCACAAATGATGAAGTTGGCTTTTTATATGAAGGGTTTGATAGTTGCCCCAAACTTTTAATGCCATATACACATAAATATTATTTAGATTTAGTTCAAAAATGTGGACTTAAAAAAATCAAAGAACTTTATGCCTATAATATTCCAGTTGCATTAGATGATAGAATGCCAAGATTAAATAAAGCACTAAAGATAGTTCAAAAAAGAAATCCTAATATAACTTTAAAAACATTTGATAGAAAGAATTTTAAGAAAGAGCTTGAAGATATAATTGAAGTATATAATTCTGCTTGGGAAAAGAATTGGGGTTTTGTTCCTTGGACAAGGGAAGAATTTGAAAACATAGCAAAAGATTTGGTGTATTTGGCTGATCCTAATATTATAATGCTTGCATATGATAAAGATAAAATAATAGGAATGCTTGTTGCTGTTCCAGATTATAATTATGTATTTAAAAAAATGAATGGAAAAATTTTTCCTTTTGGAATTTTTAAATTTTTATATTATAGAAGGAAAATTCAAGATTTAAGACTTATGATTATGGGTGTAAAAAAAGAATACAGACATAAGGGTATTGAAGCATATATGGCTTTAGAAGCTCTTATAAATTCTGTTAAAGGCGGTTATAAAAATTGTGAGCTATCGTGGATTTTAGATGATAACATAATGACTCAACGAACTGCTGAAATGATGGGGGGAACAATATATAAAAAATATGCAGTTTATGAGAATTGATTTATGGATATTTTATATATACAAAAAGTTAGAGAAGAAAATAGACTACTGAATGAAAAAGAAATTAAAGAGAAGAAAATTGTTTTAAAATCAAAACCACAAAATATTTTATTGATTTTAAACAATGTTTGTAATTTAAAGTGTATTATGTGTGAAGAATTTATGCCGCATAAATATATTATTTCTGATACTTTATTTTATGATATAGTAAATAATATGAAATATTTCGATTCTTTTAGCTGTCAGGGTGGGGAACCATTAATATTTGATAAATTTAATATTATTTTAGATAAAACAAAGAAGTTTCATACTCATTTAAATATTACAACTAACGGGATTTTATTAAATGAAAGTTTAATAGAAAAAATGTATGATATGAGTATTACATTACATGTTTCTATAGATGGATTTGATAAGAAAACTTATGAAAGTATTAGAGTTGGAGCATCTTTTGATGTGTTGAAGAAAAATTTACAATTACTAAACTCTATAAAAAATAAGCAAGGATATAAACAATTAAGATATGAACTTTTTATGGTTCCACAAAAATTGAATTATACAAAAGTAGTTGATGCTGTTGATTTTGCAAAACAATATGGCTTTAGTGGAATTAGATTTTTACAAATTAGAGTGTATGCTAACAAAAATTGTTTGTTAAATAATGAAGAAAGTTTGTTTGTAAAAAAACAAATAATAGCATGTATGGAGAAGGTTAAAATTGAAGAATTAAATATAAATATAGATACAGACATTCCTTTAGATTACGATGATGAAAGAACTAATTGTTTGAAAAATTATTTAATAAAAGATTTTAGAGATATTTGTGTTGCTCCGTGGAAAACAATATCAATTCAAAAATTTCAACAAGTTTCTATAGATTGCTTATGTAATTTTAAAAAAGCAGATGTTGTGGAAACATTGGAAGATGCTTGGAATAGTCAATATATTCAAGATGTAAGAAAAGGTTTAGTAGCAAATAAACCTTTTTCATCTTGTATGAATTGTTATAAAAATAGTTTGTTTAAAAATATAAGTGGAAAAAATTAAAATGAAAAATATTTTAGTTACCGGTGGGGCAGGTTTTATAGGTAGCAACTTTATTAGATATATGCTTAATAAATATAAAGATTATAAAATTGTTAATCTTGATTTATTAACTTATGCCGGTAACATAAAAAGTTTATATGATATACAAGATAATCCAAACTATTTGTTTGTAAAAGGTGATATCGCTGATAACAAGTTAGTTGATGAAATAGTTTTAGAAAATGAAATAGATGTTATAATAAATTTTGCAGCAGAATCTCATGTTGATAAAAGTATAACTAATCCAGATATATTCGTAAAAACAAATGTATTGGGAACACAGAATCTTTTAGAAGTTGCAAAAAAATATAAAATAAAAAAATATTTTCAAATATCAACAGATGAGGTTTATGGGTCATTAGGTAAAACTGGCTTTTTTACCGAAACAACCCCGCTTGCTCCTAATAGTCCATATTCAGCAAGTAAAGCAAGTGCAGATTTACTTGTTATGGCTTATCATCATACTTTTGGTTTGAATGTAAATATTACAAGATGTTCAAACAATTATGGTCCATATCAGTTTCCTGAAAAATTAATTCCTTTATTTATTACAAATTTACTTAACAATAAAAAAGTTCCTTTATACGGTGATGGTTTAAATATTAGAGATTGGCTTTTTGTAGAGGATCATTGTGTAGCAATTGATACTGTATTGCATAAAGGCAAAAACGGCAAAATATATAATGTTGGTGGAAATAACGAAAAAACTAACAGGTATATTACAGAAGTAATCTTAAAATATTTAGATAAAGATGAATCTTATGTTGAATATGTTCAAGATAGGTTAGGGCATGATAGAAGATATGCAATAGATGCAACAAAAATCAAAAAAGAATTGAATTGGCAACCTACATATAAATTTGAAGATGCTATAATCAAAACTATTCAATGGTATATAAATAACAAATCTTGGTGGCAACCGCTACTGAAAAATAAAATTTAAAAAACATATAGTATCAATAATTAAAACAAAAAAAGTGTTTATAGAATTTTTAAATTTTTTATTTCATATACTTTTTAAATTCTTTAAGAAATTGAACAATATAGTCAATATTATTTATATGTATCTTATTTTTTAACAATTTAAAACAAAAACTATTCATCTTGTTAAATTCTACTAACGAATTATAATCTTTAATAAATTGTAAAGAATCAAATTTATTGAAATTAATATCTTCTTTAAAATATATATACCAATATTTTTTGTCTTCTGATAATCTTTTTATATATACTTTTGAAGCTAAAATTTTAATTTGTGTTATTTGAAATAAATTTTTAACATTTCCTGGAATTTTGCCAAACCTATCTGTAAGCTCGTTTGAAATTTCCACAATTTCTTCTTCTTTATAAATATTTGATATTCTTCTATAAAATAATATTCTTATATCTTCATCTTCAATATAATCTTGTGGAATATATGCATCTATATACAAATCAACTTCAACATCATTTTTTTGTTCTTGTTTTGGTGCAACCCCTCTAACTTTATGCCCTTCTTCTTCAAGCAATCTTGCAAACATTTCATAACCAATATCTCTAACAAAACCATGCTGTTTGGCACTTAATATTCCACCTGCCCCTCTAATTTCCAAATCTTTTAATGCAATTTTGTATCCTGAACCTAACTCACTAAAGTTTTTCATTGCTTCTAACCTTTTTATTGCATCATCATTCATATCTTTTTCTTTAAACAATAAATAACAATATGCTTTTTGTTTATCTCTACCTATTCTTCCTCTTAACTGATGAAGTTGAGATAACCCAAAATTTTGTGCATCTTCTATTATCATTGTGTTAACAGTTGGAATATCTATACCCGACTCAATAATTGTTGTAGCAACAAGAACATCTATTTCTCTATTTAAAAACTGCCACATAATTTTTTCTATCTCTTGAGCTTTCAACTGCCCATGTATAACATCAAGTTTTATATCTGGAACGATTTTTTTAATTTCATCTGCTTTATTTAATATAGTTTCAACTCTATTATAAACATAAAACACTTGTCCGTTTCTTGAAATTTCTGCTTCTATAATATTTTTTATAAGTTTTTGGTTATAAGCCGATATATTTGTTTCTATTGGTTGTCTTCCATAAGGTTGTGTTTCTATTAACGATAAATCTCTAAGTCCATACAATGCACCGGACAAAGTTCTTGGTATAGGTGTAGCCGATAGCATTAATATATCAATATTTTTCTTCATCTCTTTAATTTTTTCTTTTTGTTTTACACCAAACCTATGTTCTTCATCTATTATAAGAAGTCCTAAATTTTTAAATTCAACATCTTTTTGTAATAATCTATGTGTTCCAACAATAATATCCACATTACCATTTTTTAGTTCTTTTAAAATCTTTTTTTGTTGTGCTGTTTTTTGAAATCTACTTATAACTTCAACTTTTGCAGGAAAAGCTGCTAACCTATTAACAAATGTGTTGAAATGTTGTTGTGCTAAAACTGTGGTAGGAACCAACACTGCAACTTGTTTTGATTGGCATACAACTTTAAATGCTGCCCTTAAAGCAACTTCTGTTTTTCCAAACCCTACATCACCACATATTAATCTTTCCATAGGATAAGGTTTTGAAAAATCGTTATTTATATCTTCTATAGCTTTTAGTTGGTCAGAAGTTTCTTCATATATAAAAGAATCTGCTAAATCTTTTTCTAGAAAACTTGTTTTTGGATATGGTTCTCTTTGTGTTTTTGCTCTTTGTGCATACAATTTTAATAACTCTTTAGCAAAAGCAGAAGCTTCTTGCCTTGCTCTATTCTTTATTTTTTCCCAAGCAAATGTGTCCATAGAATATAGTTTAGGTTTTACACCTTCCACCCCAATATATTTTTGAACTACTCTAAAATCATCAGGTGGCACATAGAGTTTATCTCCTTTTTGATACTCTATACATAAATATTCTGAAGTTTTATCTGATAATGTAATTTTTTTTAGTCCTTTATATTTCCCTATACCATACTTTTCATGAACTACATAATCACCTGCAGATATTTCCCATATACCTTCAAGCCTTTTACCACTTTTTATTTTGGGAAAACTTATTTGTTTTCTTTTATATAAAATTTCTTTTGTAGAAATTATTGCTACTTTATTTTTTAAATAAAAACCATACCATAACGGTAATACTATCATTTGTGGAATATCTTCAAACTCCCACCCATTTTCATAAAATAAATCTATTATTTTTTGTTTTTCTGGCTCATTTGAACAATATATTTTTATAGGTATTGCATTATCTTTTAAATCTCTAATAAGTTTAAGAAAATATTTTATGTCACCTTGAAATCCTTGAAAACTCTGATAATTGTAATGTGTTGATTTTTTGTTTAAAGGATCATTTATTATTAACTGAAATTTATCAAATCTGCTATCTTTTTGAATTTCTTTATCACAATAAACAACAAAGTTTTCATTTAATTGTTCTAACAATGTTGTTTTTACATCAACAACTTTATATGGAAGAATAGTTATTTCGCTTAAATAATCTTTTGATCTTTGGGTTATATAATCAAATGGTTTTATAGTTTCAACAGTTTCAAAATCAAAAGATATTCTTATTGGGTTTTTGCTATCACAAGGCCAAATATCTAAAATGTCTCCTCTAACGGAAAAGTGCCCTGTATCTTCTACAAAACTTTCCCTTGTATAACCTATTTTTGAAATTTGTGCAATTAAGTTGTTGTATTTATATCCGTTATTAACTTTCAATGTTATTGAATTCTCTTTTAGAGCATTAAAAGTTAACACTTCTTGATTTATAGAATCTTTATCTGCAACAACAACTACTCTTTTAAGTGTAGATATTTTTGACAATGTTATTATTCTTTTAGCTTCATCATCTGAAGGATACTCTAGAACTTTTATATCTGTATTGTTTAAAAAAGTTTTTATATCTTGACTTACAGTATCTATCTCATTACTATCTAAAACTACTAACAAACTTTTGTTGCTATTATTTAATATATACTGAGATAAAAAATGTGATAGCGAACACAAATTTATTCCAGAAATATAAAGATTTTTATTTTTTGTCATTTTTGTATTTATATCAACAGCAATTTACATATTATCTTTAATTTTATATACACTTCATTAGCCCAAAATTATTCCAATAACCAATCTATAATGTTTATTTGTTTTATACCATTGTAAGTTTTTTCTAATGTTTCATCTTGTGTTATTAAATATTTTGGAAAATTATCTTTTATTTTTGATAATGCTGAAAGTTCCCTTTTTAATATATCAACATTTTTTATATTGCTACAAACCTGATAATATATTATTTCATTAGAAGATTCTGCTACAAAATCTATTTCTTTTTCATCTATAACTTTACCAACACAAACTTTATATCCTCTTCTTAAAAGTTCAAGATAAACAACATTTTCTAAAATATGTCCTATATCTGTTTCTTGACTAGTTATAAGTATATCTCTTAAACCTGTATCTGCAACATAATATTTTTCCAATGTTTTTAGATATTGTTTTCCTTTTATATCAAATCTATTAACCCTATATAAAATATAACAATTTATTAATGCCGATAAATAATTTTCTATAGTATTAACTGATACTTTTCTTCCGTTTGAATTTAAAGTGTCTGTTATTTTTTTTGTAGAAACAAAACTGCCTATATTATGAAAAACAAATTTTATTACACTTTCTAAAATCATAACATCAGAAATTTTATTTTTTGCAACAACATCTTTCAGTAAAACTGCACTGTATATTCCTTTTAGATATGTTTCTATAGCTTTATTATCATTGTTTAACTCTGTAGTATATGGAAAGCCACCAAATTTTAAATAATTATCAAACAAAACTTTTTTATCTTTTTGGTTTTTGTAGTAATTACAATATTCCTTGAAAGATAATGGCAACATTTCTATCTCTATATATCTTCCTGAAAGCAGTGTTGCAAGTTCGCCCGATAACAAATAAGCATTTGATCCTGTTATATAAACATCTACATTTTTTTTAATAAATAAACTGTCAACAACTTTTTGAAAATTATTTACATGCTGAATTTCATCTAAAAAGATATAATATTTTCTATTATTTTGTATTTTTGAAGTTATAAACTTGTATAGCTTTTTGTAATCAAACAACTCTTCAAATTCCATATCTTCAAAATTTATTGATATTATTTGGTTATCTTTTACCTTGTTTGATTTTAAATAATTTTTATACAATTCAAAAATAGTAGATTTACCACATCTTCTTATACCTGTGATAATTTTTATTATCTGTTTATCTTTCCAGTATATCAGTTTGTTTAAATATTCGTTTCTTTCTATCATATAAATTCCAATAATAAATATTGTATTATTATGCTAATATAAATAAAAAGCAATGTCAATAATTTTTTCATTATACTGAAAAAACTTTTTGTTTTTTTAAGTTTTTTTAATATAATGAATTTTATAATACTATATTTAATTTGTAAAATTGTTTTTTTACAGTTTATATTTAATGAATAAAAG
>CAMVLN010000048.1 GCA_947168325.1 uncultured Elusimicrobia bacterium
CTATTGATAAAATTTCATTTAAATACAATTGTGCATTATCAAAATCACCATTGATATAAAACTTCTTAATTTTTTTTAATTTATACATACACTCTTTTTCTTCTTTAGTTTTATGTTTGAGCTCCTCTTTATTTATAACTTCTTTTGTATATTCACCATCATATCTAGCTTCTGCACAAACACATACATTTACAAAAAAGCATAAACATATACATAATAAAAATTTTTTTATCATAATTTTTTATCCCCAGTAATAATTTTTTATACATCTAAAAAAAGCAAAAAAATACTTGAACAAATTAAACTGTTTAGCACCAGATAAAATATCGGTATCTGGTGTTGTAACTACTACAATCTCTTTATCTATTAAATAATTAACACTATTATTAACAACTATATCCTTTAAAATTTGTTTACTTTGTAATAAATTTTTCATATCTTCTCTAATTTTGTGTATCATTTTTGATAAAACAGGAATATCTATAGGCTTAACAATATACTCATAAGCCCCATTTTTTAAAGAATCTATTGCTATTTCAACAGAATTATAAGCTGTAACAACTATAGGTATAGTATCTGGACTTATATTTTTTATTCTTTTAATTAAACTTATTCCATCAGTATCCGGCAACCTATAATCGACAACAATAACATCATAAAATTTATTCGTTACCATCAATTCAGCCTCCGCTCCATCACAAGCCACATCAACACTAAAATGCTCTGCTTCCAGTGCAGCTTTCAAAGATATTCTTTCAGAATCTTCATCTTCAACAATCAAAATAGGCGAAAACTTTTTATTATTAACCACATTATTTACATCTTCTTGTTCTACAACATTATTCTCTTCAATTTTATTTTCCATATTTAAAACCCTTTTTAAAAATTAATTTACAATTTTTGCTGTTATAAATATAGTAAGTTCTGTTCTATTTTTATTTTTTTGAACCTTTTTAAATAAATAACCTAATATAGGAATATCTCCTAACAAAGGAACTTTATTTTCAGTAGAAGATTCCGTCTCTCTTATTAATCCACCAATAGCAGCAGTTTCTCCGCTTCTTAACATTAATGTTGTTGAGGATCTTGTAGTATTTATTATTGGTGTTTGATCTATAGATTCACCTGTTCTATAACTCTGTTCAGGAGAGACAACTAAAATAACTGAACCATCTCTATTTATTTGAGGTTTTACTTTTAATTTTATGCCTGCTTCCTTAAAAGAAGTTGTTCCAGTTGTATCACCTGTTGATTTAGAAGTTGTTTGACTTTGCATATATGGAATTTCTTCTATAATATCTATAGAAGCTTCTTGATTATTTAATACTAACAATTTTGGATTAGATAAAACTTTTGCCTCTCTATTTTCTTCTCCAATTGCAAAATTAGCATTTATACTCCAATCATCTCCCTGTAAGACAGATACACCAACAGAGCCAAAAGAAGTACCCTCTACTATAGGACTAGCCAATGTTCTAAAAAGAAAATTTTTATCATTTCCAGCAGCCATAGGAAAAGGATTTACCAAGCCATTTCTAAAAACACCATCCCACTGAGTTCCTATAGATATACCATCCGTTAAATTTATTTCAACTATTTTTGCTTCTAATAAAACTTGTTGATTTGGAACATCCAAAGTTCTAAGAAGCCCCTCCATTTTATCAATACTATCAGCTAAATCTGTAATAATTAAAGAATTTGTCCTTGTATCAGAAACAATCCTTCCGCCCTTAGTCAATCTAGACTCTAATATTTTTGTTAAATCGCTAGCTTTTGCATAGTTACAAAAAATTACTCTTGACACTGTAATATGTTTACCATCAGCTTTACTTTTTATAACATAAATATTAGAATCTCCTTGTTTAACATAATATAAATCATAAGTATCAAGTAAAGCATTTAAAGCTTCTTCTGCTGTAACATTTTTTAAAGATAACATTATCTTTTTTTGATATAAAGTAGTATCTGAAATCAGCCTCATTCCTGTTTTCATACTTAAAACATTGAGAACAGTATATAAAGATGTATTCTGAAAATCCACAGAAATCAAATTTGTAGAACTGATTACTTTTTTACCATCTGCTAGCAAATCAATAACTGTAACATCAAACAACAACAAAAAACACAAACAAATTACTAAAAATTTTTTCATTTTATCTCCTTATTCTTTTTATTGTTCCATCTTTATTGTATATTTTTTACCATTACAATCAATAAAAATGCTACTCTGTTCTATCTTAACAATTCTAGCATTTTTATACATATCTCCAACATAATAAAACTTGCCATCTATTATTACAATGGGTTTTTCTTTCTCATACATTATTCCATCTAAAAAAATAGCTGGTTTTTCTGTATTTTTATTTTTAAGAATTCCTCTTCTTTTTTTAAATTTTTTCTTTTCTTCAATAAGATAATAAAGAAAAGGACTCTTTGGAATATGACCAATATCTCTCCATGTGTCTATATGTCCAACATCTTTTACCTTCTGTATTCTCCCTACTATTTCTTTAAAATATCCTGATTTCGTAAGGTCATCCATATTTTCTATTGAACTTCTACCAAGAAAACAATCATTCACTTCGTTTGAATATAATATAGGAGAACTTTTTATAGAAACTGCACCTTTATAATCATAATTTATACTTTCAATTTTTGAAAACTGTTCTAATTCAAATAAAAATTGACAAAAAGTATTATATTTTGCAAAAAAAGAAATATCTAAAGATATATTTTCTTCATTATTAATCTGCTTCATATCTTCTCTAACATCCGTATCTATTTTCATATTTTTTAACAAATCAAAAACTTTAGTCTTATAAGAATTCTTTATAATATCGTTAGGATAAAGAACAGAGCTGAAATGGCTAAAAACTTCTATAAAAAAATCTTCTTGCTCTGCTATCTTCATTTTAATTGTAGAAAAATCATCTATTTGTTTGTTTATATTAGAAAACCTTTCATAGACAGAACGTCTTTCGTTATATAAAACCTCATTCTTATGATAAATATTTTTATAAACAATTCCAGCAACAGCACAAAAAAATACAAAATTTAAAAAACAAAATATACTCTTTTTATTAAAAACCATAATATCACCCCCTAGCCAAAACAGGTAATTTAACATCATAAACATATCCAGACTTATTTTTTAAATCTTTATTTTTTAAATCTTTGAAGTTATCTGCATTTTGAACATTTTCTATAAAAATATCATCTTTTTTTATATATGTGCTTTTCTCAAAAGCAATCTTTAAAATGTTAGCATAGTCATAAAAACTATTCAATGTTTTAATGATATCTTGTTTCACAAAAAAAGATACCTTAAGCGAATCTTCACCACAAGATAAAGATAATATTGTACTGTCTTTCGGAAAATAAACCCCTAAATCTATAATAGCTAAACTATACTTTGTCTTACTTCGCAAAATTTCTTTTACAGCTAACAATTTATAATAATACTCATTCCACACCTTCTCTTTATCTTCAATACCAAACGATGCTCTCTTTTCTTCTATCACTTGTTTTATTTCAAATATTTTATTGTTGTAGTCAATTATTTTATTTTTTATATTAAAAAAACCAACAACAAAAAATATTATTAACAAATGAACAAATAAAGTTAAAATTTTAATTATTCTAATGCCTAATACACCACTTTTTCTTTCTTTTACAATATAAGCATTAATATAGTTCATTCTAATCATACGAATTTCTCCTCTTTATTCTCTAATGCTAGTCCCATTGCAACAGAACAAAACGGACCATAATCTTTATATGAATATCCAACTACATTTTTATCTACTAGAGGATTCCATTTTTCTGTATTAACACCTAAAGCTTCCCCAATAAAAGTATCCAATCCATATGTTAAAGAAGCCCCTCCTGTAATCAAAATTCTATCAATAGCAGTGACAAGATGCCTTGTAATACAATATTCCACCGTTCTAAATAATACATCTATCAAATTAGTTACTGAACTTTTTAAAATATTTTTCATATTAAAACCTATTTTTTCTCTCAGATCAGCTCTTTTTTTTATTTCTTCTGCTAATTTTTCTGGAATACTATAAACATTAGAAATACATCTTGTTATGTCTAGCCCACCCCAATCAATATCTTTAACAAAAACAACTTTTCCTTTATTTAAGAAGACTATATTGGTAAGCTTATTTCCCATATTCAACAATACTATATTTTCATTTTTACCATACTCTGGACCAAACTCAACAAAAGAATTTGTCAAAGCTAAAGATTCCATTGTAATACCAACAATTTGTAAATTACTAAAATTTTCTACCGAAGAAATAATATCTTTAATTTTTTGTTTATGCACAGCAGAAAACATTACACATAGCTCTTTATCTGAAACATCTCTAGTAATAGTAAAAGCTTTCTGATACAAATTTAGATCTTCATTAATAGAATTCTTTATTTCTTCAAGAACAAAAACCTCAAAATCTTTTGATTGTGCTCTAACTTTAGATAAAACAACATCTCTATTAATTATATCTTTTCCACCAACAGCGAGAAAGGCATAATCTTTTCCAGGATTTATTTTATCCAACAAATTTTTTAATATCATCTGCTTTTGTTTATATTCCATGTTATAAACATTTTGTAACAAAGAATAAATAGAAATTTCTTTACTATTTTTTTTTAAAATTTTACAAACCTTAACATAATAACTACCAATATCTATTCCTATCAAATTTCCCTCCTATATCCAGCAAAATATATGTTGTGTTTATACTTTCTAGTATTGCCATCAAATTCTTCTTGCAACTTTGTATAAAAATAATATACAACTGTTGAAGACATTGTTCTAGCCCCAAAAGAAGAATTAAATGTTGCTGAAGATTGAGCAACGATTCTATAATAATTATAAGCCTCATTACCTTCTGGACTAAATGGAAGGGTAATACCAGAAAAATTTTTTACTCTATAAGGATCGTTACCTAAATTTTCACAATAAACTCTACAATAAACTTTAGGAAAACTTTTATAAGCATTATCAAATAACTCTTCAAAATATTTATTATTTCCTGAAAAAATAGAAAATTTCTCTCCTTCCAAAATATATTTTTTCGTTTCTAACGGAAACAAAGAAGCAAGATATCCAGTTCTATTAGTGGAATACCCACTAGAATCTGTATTTTGTTTCATAAGTATATCTATACCCGCTCTCATAATCTCGACACATCCTTCAGCTGAATAAAAAAGCCTCAATTTTAATATATCTTCTGTCATTAAAATATTTCGCAACTGAAACATTTTTAACGATATAAGCCCAATAATCATCATTATTGTCATTGCTATTACTGTAACTGGCAATATGGTTCCTTTCTTATTTATAATCATATACCTATATATTTTATTCTCCCAACATCAAATAAAACTTACTTTATTCCTTAGTGAAAAGCATAACCATTGCCCTTTCGTAGTATAAGATTCTGTATCTCTTCCTAACACCCCATCTACAACATCATCATAAATCACATACATATCTAATCTATTCATACCACTATCAAAATAATAAAAAATCTTTCTTATACAAGAAGAAATTTTATTTTTAAAAACAAACCTTCTTACCCCACTCATATCATATATATATGTTATTTTATATAGCTCGCCTCTAGTATTGGGATATTTGCTTATAGGTACCATACTTAAATCAATAATTCTTGCATAATAAGCACTGTTTTCTAATCTATTTCCATCTAAAAATTTGTATTCTTCCGTTATTTTTCCCCAGAAACCAGAATACTTACCATATCTAGTACAAAAAAAACTTTGCCCACCAGAATTTCTTATTTCCTCAGTAGAAATAACAGAATTTCTTAAAGAAGAAATTAAAAATTTTATATCGTCAAAATTTTTTGAATGAGAAGATAATTTATAAAACCCTCCATAAGAATATATAACCATAGTATACACAAAAAAGGCTATTATACCCATAAGGATAATAGATACTAACAACTCAACAAGGGTAAAAGCTTTACACCCACTAAGGTTCAGGTTCATATAAAATTTTCCATATCCCATTTTTTATAATAAGCTGTCTTTAACACAAAAAAACCGAGCCCAGAATTTCTAAGAAGACCCTCTTTTTTCTTCAACTCACATACCAAATAATTACACCGAATATTTAAAGCAGAATTACTAACTCCAGCCACATCATAAACAGAATCTCTATAAGCAAAGTAAATACCTCTAAAACTATTCTTATAATTCCTTGCACTACTATTATTTAAATCAACAGAACCCCCAGATGCAATATTATATATTGTTCTATTATTTATTCCAATTTCAAGTGTATTTGCAATGTTATTTAAAGCAGTAAGATATTCCTGTTGTTCTGTATCCAACCGCCATGCTACAACAAAAAAATTTGTAGCACTAAGCATCAATATCCCTACAAGTATCATTGAAACTAAAACTTCTACTAAAGTTGAACCAAAAATATCATTAACTACCATAATTTTCTTCATATACTATTTTATTCGTAGATGTATCGTATATCCCCCTTACATACATATCTTGAAAGTCCGGATATTTACTCGTATTCGGGTATACAACAACATCTAAAGTCATATGTGTATACATTCCTTCTATACTAGTTTTTGCACTTATCTTAAATTTATCAAAATAATCTCCGATGATATTAATATCTATAATCCCATTTAATTTTGATACCTTAGCATTCGCCGTTGTTAAAAAGGTATAATTCTCAGCAAAATAATTCTTTTCTTGTGACACAATACTATCAATTAACATCCTACCTTCATTAATAGCTGCCATTTTAGTATTATGTCTACTATATCTTATACCTATAGTAACTAACACAGCAACGAGTATAATAACAACTAAACTTTCAACTAAAGTAAAACCTTTATTTTTTATCATATTCTTTATCAATTCTTTTATCAAGAAGAAGATGAAACCATAGCATTTGCCATATTAAATATAGGTAAATACAATGCTACAACACAGATACCAACCATCAAACCTAATCCTATAATTAATACTGGTTCAATAACAGAACTAATTCCAGCAACAGTAGCATCAACCTCATCGTTATAATAATCCGATATTTTCGCAAACATTTTTTCTAAATTCCCAGTCTTTTCTCCAACAGAAACCATTTTTACAGCCATTTTAGGAAAAACCTTATATTTTTCCATACTATCAGAAAAGAATTTACCAGCTACAACAGAATCTTTTATTTGCATCAACAGTTCTTTGATATAAACATTTGCTACTGAATTGCTCGCAATTTGAATAGATTCAACAATATCAACACCACTTTGGACAAGTGCAGAAAGTGTATGGAAAAACCTAGCAAATAACATTTTAGTATATATAGGAGCAAATATTGGGATTTTAAATAAAAACTTATGCCACACCATTAACCCAACAGAAGTTTTAATAAAACTTTTAAATGCGATAAAACAAGCTACGACAAACACAATAATTATCAATATTTTATCTAATAAAAAATTACTAAAATTCATAATTATCATAGTAGGTAACGGCAGTGTTGCACCAAAAGATGCAAACATATCTTGAAACTTCGGAATAAGAACAAAAACTATTCCACAAAAAACTATGGCAAAAAAAACACCAACAAATACAGGATACGAAGATGCTGCCTTAATCTTTCTTGTCAATCTAACATTACTCTCTAAATAATCTGCCAAATCACCAAAAATTTTTCCTAAATTACCAGTCTTTTCACCCAAGCTTACCATAGAAATATAAGTATTATCAAACACATTTTTATATTTTTCAATAGAAGTAGACAACCTCTGTCCAGCTTTTATATTATCACAAATATCCAACAAAACACTACTCAAATATTTATTTTGAACCATAGAAGAAACTTCAGAAACAGCCTCTAACAAACTAACACCAGCATCAACAAGTGTAGCCAACTGTCTAGACATAATTGCTAACTCTTGAAGTTTAACTTTTTTGCTCGAAGTACTTTTTTCTATCTTATCATTTAAAGCTAAAAAAAAGTCAAAAATAGACATCTTCTTCTCACGAATATCTATTTTAGAAAAATTTTTTAAGCTTAATACTCCCATAGCCTCATCATATGTCTCTGCCTCTATAGAACCAGTAACCGTTAACCCTTGAGCATTCTGTGCTTTATAAATAAATTTTGGCATCTTTCAACTCTCCCTATAATACTTACTATCTACCCATATCCATAGAGCTTTCTAAACAACTTATCTATCTACAATACTAATAACATTAAACACTTCATCCAGAGTTGTTACTCCTTCCAACAATTTATTCACTGCATTCTGCCTTAATGTAATAAGTCCTTGCTCTTTAGCAAGTTTTCTCAACTCCACTTCACTAGCTTTATCAGCAATGCATGTCCTTATTTCTTTTGTAACATTCAACATTTCAAATACTGCAATCCTACCCTTATATCCTGTCCCTCCACAAAAGCTACAACCTTTTCCAACATAAAATTTCTTATTCTTTTCAATTCCTAATCTATTATAAATAGATTCCGGAACATTATTGAGTTCCTGTTTACAATTATTACAAATAACTCTAACTAGTCTCTGTGCAATAATCATATTCACAGCATCTGCTAAAAGATATGCCTCTATTCCCATAAAAGACATTCTAGAAATTGTGCTTATAGTGTCATTTGTATGTAAAGTAGAAAAAACTAAATGACCAGTTAGTGCAGATTGTATAGCAATTTGAGCAGTCTCAGTATCTCTAATCTCCCCAACAAGGATAACATCCGGATCTTGTCTCATAAAACTTCTCAAAATATTTGCAAAAGACAAACCTATATCCGTTCTAACATGAACTTGATTAATGCCTTTCATTTCATATTCTACAGGATCTTCTGCTGTCATAATATTTAAATCACTTCTGTTAATAGTTCCTAAAGCAGAATAAATAGTTGTTGTTTTTCCACTACTAGTAGGTCCTGTAATCAAAATCATACCATAAGGAGCATTTATTGCTTCTTTAAAATTCTCTAGCTCTTTTGCAGAAAAGCCCACTCTTTCAATATCAAGTCCAAACAAATTTTTTGCAAGAATTCTTAAAACTATTTTTTCTCCCCAAATAGTAGGTATAATAGACACCCTAACATCTACAATTTGATTTGCAACCCTTACTCTGCATTTACCATCTTGTGGTAATCTCCTTTCCGCTATATCAAGTTCAGACATAATTTTTATTCTAGAAACTATCGCAGAATAATACTTTTTTGACGGAGGTGTCATGGTTTGCAAAAGACCATCTATCCTCATTCTTAGAGAAATCTCTCTTTCAAAAGGTTCCAAATGAATATCACTAGCTTTATTTGTTACAGCATCAAAAAATATAGAATTAACATATTTAATAACCGGGGCAGAATCGTTATCCTCGCTAACATCAATGTTTTCTTCATAAATTTTACCTGCAGTATCTACTTCTTCTACTTCTTTCTCATCAATTTCACTACTTAATGATGTTCTAACATAAAACTTTTCTATAAAACTTAATATTTCTTTTTCCGATGACAAAACTACAGATATTTTTTTTCCAGTAATCTTTGAAAGTTCTTCCCTATACACAAAATTTGTAGGGTCCGCCATTGCAACCCAAACGATATCTGCATCGACTTTAAAAGGTACAGATAAAAACTTTCTTGCATATTTTTCTGGTAAAATATTTAAAATATCTTTGGAGACATTAATAGATTTCAAATCTAAATATTCAACACCCATAGATAATGACAAACACTCAAAGAGCATATCTTCAGAAATATATCCTTTGGACAATAACACTTGACCTATTTTTTTCCCTTGTTTAACAGACTCCTCCAATGCTTCCTGCAACTGTTCTCTATTTATATATTTCTTACTTAAAAAAATCTCTCCAATGTATTTCCTTTTTAAAATATTTAGACCCATAAATACCCCTTCATTAACATCCTAAATTCATCTCTTTGCCAAACGATACACGAAAAAACACTCATCCTGTGTCATACACCACACACTGCTTCTCTTCTGTTATTGTAAATAAATATCATCTATTTGTCAAATTTTGTAGAAGTTCAATACATATTGGACTATTGGGAAGAACAATGGGTTAGCATATTTTTATATAAAAAAGCCTTATGGTTTATGTATTTTAAACCATTATGAACTTTTTTGTATTATACAAAAGCATATATTGTTTTAATTTTTTATTATCCTGTTTTTGTTCTATCTTTACATCTTCAAAATAATTAAAAGCTGTTCTTGAGCCGTTGAATTAAATCTTTGCATATACGAATTTATCTTTGAACATCGCAGATAACTAAATACTTGTTTTATTTTATCTCGTTTTAATCTATTTTGAAAATTCTCAAATTTTTTCTGTCCGTTATCGTTTTATCTTTATCTTATTTTATATGAA
>CAMVLN010000049.1 GCA_947168325.1 uncultured Elusimicrobia bacterium
ACAATATGGTTATTTAGATATAAAAAAAGTTTTTATTAAAGCAATTGTTGGTATAGTTTTATTCATAATTTGTATAGGCATTCCTTTTTATATAGGTTTTGCTTATGAGCAATGGTTTATATGTAGCATATTAATCCTATTTTTATCAAGTGTTGGTAACATATTGATAAGATATTTAAATTTAAAAGCAAACAATATTTTTTTAAATAAACAAGATAATTATCAAAAATTTTTGTTACAAGCTTTTTATAAATTTTTTAAACAAAAAGATTTAAGATATTTATCAAAATTGTTTGCAAGGATATTGATGTTTTCTATTAAACCTAAATTTGTAACATTGTTTTTATATAAGCAAGAAACCGATAATTATGTTTTTTATGCCGGTTATGGAAAAAGAAAAAGCAATAAAGATTTTTTTGAAAAAGATTCTTTTATTGTTTCATATATAAAACAACAAAAGAATCCTTTTTTATGTACAGGTAACGATTTTAAAATTAAATCTATTTTGAGTAATGCTGTTAGTTATGATACCGTATATTTAATAGTTCCTATACCAAAAAACGATGATTCTAGAAGTTTGTTAGGCTTTTGTATTTTAGGAGATAAAAAAGATGGTTCTATATACTCTATTGAAGATTTAAAAATGTTCAAAATGTTAGCAAATCAGGTATCTTTAGCAATTATGAGTTGTAACTATGTAGAAAAAGTTCAACAACAACAAAGGATTTTATTTGAATCAGAAAAACTTACTTCTATTGGTGGAATGGTAGATGGTTTATCTCATCAGATAAGAAATAGATTAAATAACTTTGCTTTGGCATCACAATTACTAGGATATGACTTAGACAATTTAAAAAATAGACATACAAAATTTATAAAAGAAAATACAGATGTAGCTAATGTTGTTATAAGTATACAAGAATTAATAGCAACAATAAATGAAAATGTAGAAAAAACTAGCTCTTTACTAAAAACAGTTTTAAATTTTTCTGCACAACCTAGAACATCTAGTAAATTTGAAAAATTTCATTTGAAAAGAATGATAACATCAGCAATACACTTAGTATGTATGAAACACAAAAAAACATCTATACCTGTTGTTGTTAATATTGATGATGAAGTTGTAATTTATGGAATACAACAACAGATACAAGAGGTATGTTTTGGTATTATAGATAATGCTTATGAAGCAGTTATTGAAAAGATGGAACACATAAAAAAAAGTATATTTAACGACATAGATAAAGATATTAATTATGTTCCTCAAATAAAAGTGTATTTAAATACTCTTGTTAATGCCGAACAAATAATAATAGAAGATAATGGTATAGGGATAAAACAAGCTAATAAGTCAAAAATATTCTCAGCTTTTTTTACAACAAAGCCATCCAGTAAAGAGGTGTCCGGTATAGGTTCTTATCTTGCAAAAAAATTAATTTATGAAAAACATAATGGAGATATAACTTTTGAGTCTGAATATGGTAAAGGAAGTAAATTTATTATTACTTTACCTAAAAAATAAAAAACATTAATTAAACAAGTTGTACAAAGCCATTAAGGAGGTATAAAAACATGATTTTTGAGATTTCTAGAGTATGTGCAGTTTCAGCTTTGACTACAACAATAGTTTGTTTAACATGTTCTTTATTGTCAATAATAAACAATTTAAAAATTAAAGTAAATATAAGTTTTGCTATTCTAAGTTTTATTGTAGGAGAGTGGTCTTTTTTAAGTTTTCTTATGTTTATTCTTAAAGGGACTCAAGTATCATTAAACATGGGAAGAATTATTTATATATTTGTAATTTTTTTACCACCAGTTTTATATTTTTTTATATTTTCAATAATAGAATTATCTAATAAAAATACAAAATTAATGATATCAATACTTTCTAGTATATCATTTATTTTTTTATTATTTATTCCATCAAATATGTTTATTAAAGGAGTAGCTTTTAATAATAATTGTTGTTGTATTATTCCTGGACAGATATATTTTGCTTTTATAGTATATATTATTTTATCTTGTATATATTCTATTATATTAATTATAAAACAATATCAGCAAACTTTAGTTAAAAAAAAGAAAAAGCAATTGAAAATCTTAATACTATCTTTTTTTATTGCTTTTATTGCAATAGGAGCTCATATTGTGGTTGCTTATGATAATATTATTGTTCCTCATAATATATTTACTATGCTGTTTATACTTCTTATGTTTTATTCAATATACAAATACGAAAATTTAGATATACAAAAAATAATATTTTTTAAAATTGCTATTTATATCATTACATATTTTGTAGTAGTAGGAATTCCTTTGTATATTGTTTTTATGTATGAAAAATTATCTTTAAATTTTATTGTTTTGTTTATCATTTCTACAATTATATATTCGTTTATGATTTATATAAAAATAGAGGCGGAAAATTTTTTGCTTACAAAACAAAATATATATCAAAAACTTTTGTCTAAGATATCAGAAGAGATTGTTTGTAAGTATGAGTTACAAGAAGTTTGTCACATAATTATTAATTTAATAATAGAGATGATAAAAGTAAAGTCTATTTATATTTTTATATATGATATAGATAAGAGGAAATATCTTTGTTTAGATACCAATATGGTAAAATCAAATAATTCAATTAATTTTGATATCAGTGATAAAGTGGTAACCTTTATTGAAGCTAAAAATAAATCTTTTATATTGAGTGAAGATGAAAAAATTTTTAATTTTACAGATAACGATATATCTGTAGTTACTCCTATTATTATAAATGGAAAATTAATTGGTTTTTTATTTGTTGGGCATAAACAAGATAATACTATATATTCACAAAAAGATTTAGAAGTTTTTGATGCAATAGCTAACCAAGTAGCAGTATCTATACAAAAAGTTTGGTTTTCTAAAATAAATTTTAAGCAACAAGAAAAATTGGTAAAAATAGAAAAACTTGCAGCAATCGGTGGTATGACTAATGGTTTAGCACATCAAATAAAAAATAAATTAAATATTTTTTCCTTAATTGGAGCTAGTATGAAGATGGAATTTGATTTGTTGGAAAAAAGTATTGATAATTTTTCTTCAAAAGAAGAGTTTATACAGTTTTTTAATAGAAAGTGTGGGAAAATTCCACAAGCTATTAGTGATAATGTTGAACAAACTTTGGAACTTTTACAAAATGTATTAGGTTTCGCAAAGCCAAAAGAAAGTAGTCTACAATTTGAAACTTTTTCTTTAAACAAAACAATACAACAAGTAGAAGAACTTGTAAGGCTGAAACATTCGAAATATAGATTTTTATTATCTTTAAATATTTCTAAAGATGATAATATTTATGCGATTAAAACTCAAATTCAAGAAGTATTATTTAATTTTATAGATAATGCTGTAGAAGCGACTATTGCTAAAAAAGAATATTTAAAAAATAGTAATGAAGATTTAAATAAATATAAACCAGAAATAAGAATTTCATTGAAAAGTTTTTCTGACAAATGGCAAATAGTTATAGAAGATAATGGTATTGGTATAAAACAAGAAGATAAAATAAAGCTATTTTCAGTTTTTTTTACAACCAAAACAAGTTCTCTATCTAATCCTATTTCTGGTTCTGGAATTGGAACTTATATAGCTAGAAGAATGATAGTTGAGGCTCACAAAGGGACAATTATATTTGAATCTGAATATGGTAAAGGAACAAGTTTTATAATTACTTTACCAAAAATATATAAAAAATAAATATAATAACAATTTGCTGGACAATAATTTTATATAATTTTTTATTTTTAAGCTTGAATGTTTTTATATGAAAAAATATTTTTGATTTTTGTTAACTTTTTTATTTGCTTTTACTTTACAAAACAAATAAAAAAAAGTAAATTGTTTTCCAATAATAGTTCAAAAAGGAGATAATAAAATGCCACAAGCAAGATGTATGAAATGCAAAAAGCAAGTAGAGGTTAAAAATCCTGAAGAAACAATCATGAAAAATGGGATGAAAGCTGTTAGAGGTGTATGTCCGGACTGTGGAACAAAAGTTTTTAAAATTCTTGGTAAAAAGTAAAAGTTTTTGGAGTTAGTTATATGTTTTTTGATATTACATAATAATTAGCTCCATTTTTATTTAAAAAAGAGAAAAAATATGAGTACACAACAAAATGTTATAGATTGGATAAGAGAAGAATTAAGTTTAAATGAAGATTCTGTAAGAGCTACTGTTAGTATGTTAGGACAAGGAGATACTGTCCCTTTTATTTCAAGATATAGAAAAGAAAGAACAGGTAATTTAACAGAAACTCAAGTTAGGCAAGTTGCCAATAAACTTCAATATTATATGGAGTTGGAAACAAGGAAAAATACTATATTAAAGAGTATAGAAGAACAAAAGAAATTAACTCCAGAACTTAAAAAACTGATAGAATTTTGTAGAGAAAAAACAAAATTGGAAGATATTTATTTACCATATAAACCTAAAAGGACAACAAAAGCCACAATAGCAAAACAAAGAGGGCTTGAACCTTTAGCACAAATGATTTTAGCTCAAGATATTATGGTAAGCAAAAAAATAAGCAAAGACGAAATAGTATCAAAATTTTTAAACAAAGATATTTTGACAGTAAAAGATGCTTTATTAGGGGCAATAGATATTATTGCAGAACAAATTTCTGATAATGCTCTGTATAGAGGTTTAGTTAGAAATTTCATTTTAACTACAGGAGTATTAAAATCTAAAGTAAAAAAAGGGCTTGAAGAAACAAAAACTAAATTTGAAATGTATTATGATTATAGTGAACCCATAAAAAATATAGTTTCACACAGAATACTTGCTATAAGAAGGGGAGCAAAAGAAGGTATTTTAACTTGGAAAATTGATGTTGATAGCGAGAAAGCAATAGAAATAATTTCATCAAAAATAGTTAAAACGAATATGGCATTATTTTATCCTGAACTTTGGACAGCAATGAAAACTGCCTTTGATAGACATTTATATTCTTCTTTGCAGGTAGAAATATTTTTGGCAAAAATGGAAGAAGCAGATAAAGAAGCGATAAATGTATTTGCTACAAATGCAAAAAATCTTTTGCTTGCTTCTCCTGCAGGACATAAAATGATTATGGGGATAGATCCTGGTTTTAGAACAGGTTGCAAAGTTGCAATTATAGATAGAAATGGCAACTATAAAGAATATAAGCCAATATTTCCACATGAGCCAGTTTGTAGGTTAGAGGAAGCTCAAGAAATAGTTGTAGATTTTATAAAAAAATACAATATTGAACTTATTGCTATAGGTAACGGAACTGCATCAAAAGAAACAGTGAATTTTATAAATGTGGTTTTAAAGAAAAATCAGTTAAAAGCCAAAGCTGTAGTTGTAAGCGAAGCTGGAGCATCAGTATATTCAGCATCACCACTTGCAGTAAGTGAATTTCCTGATTTAGATGTTACTGTTAGGGGGGCTATAAGTATTGCAAGGAGATTACAAGATCCTTTGGCAGAGCTTGTAAAAATAGATCCAAAATCTATAGGTGTTGGGCAATATCAACATGATGTAAATCAAACACAATTGAAGAAAAACCTTGATGAAACTGTAGAATCGTGTGTGAATTATGTAGGAGTGAACTTAAATTCTGCTTCAGTGGAACTGTTAAGTTATGTTGCAGGTATAGGAAAACTTGTTGCAAAAAATATAGTTTCATATAGAGCTAAAAATGGTTCTTTTACAAATAAAAAACAATTGTTAAATGTTAGTTTGTTTGGAGAAAAAACATTTACTCAATCAGCAGGTTTTTTAAGAATAGCAGATGGTGATAATCCATTAGATAATTCTGCAATACATCCAGAAAGTTATTCTATAGTAGAAAAAATGGCACAAGATTTGTCTATGACACCGGATGAACTTATAGGTAATACTTTGGCAATATCAAAAATAAATTTAAAAAATTATGTTACAGATACTGTTGGTATGCCTACATTAAACGATATTATAGCAGAACTTAAAAAGCCAGGAGTAGATCCTAGAAAAACTTTTACTTCTACAGAATTTGATTCTACAATAAATACTATAGAAGATTTAAAAGAGAATATGGTGCTAGATGGAACAGTTACAAATGTTACAAATTTTGGAGCATTTGTAGATATTGGAGTTCATCAAGATGGTTTGGTCCATATTTCAAAACTTAGTGATAAATTTGTTTCTAATCCTTATGAAATAGTTTCTGTAGGGCAAACAATAAAAGTTAAAGTATTGAAAGTTGATGTAGATTTAGCAAGAATAAGTTTAGAAAAAGTTTAGAACAATCATTTTATGTTTTTTATTAAATAGAAAAAAGGCAGATAAAGGTGTAGATTTAAGAATATAAGGTAATATAAAATTGTCGACATAGTTGATAATTAAAAATGCAGTTGATAGTTGTTGTTAATTATGAATTCCACATTGTTATGAACAAAAAAGAAAAATTTGAATTAATTTAATATAAAAGGTATAGCCGTAAAATTGTCAATTGTAAATAACATAATTATATAATTTATGTTATTTATATGTTTGTAATGTTTATGATTTAAACTTTTTATATAAAAAATTTTAAAATAAAATGAATAAAAAAATAGCAATTATAGATTATGGGATGGGAAATTTAAGAAGTGTATCAAAAGCTGTAGAGTTTTGTGGTGCACAATATGATATTATTACAGAATCAGCTCAAATAAAGAATTATACTTCAATAATTTTACCAGGTGTTGGAGCATTTGAACCTGCGATAAAAATTTTAAAAGAAAAAAAATTGGATATTGCAATAAAAGAGCATATTTTAAACAAAAAAATGTTTCTTGGAATATGTTTAGGTTTTCAACTTTTATTTTCCAAAAGTTATGAAGATGGTTTGCATCAAGGATTAAACATAGTTGAAGGAACCGTAGAAAAGTTTGTCCCTAAACGAAATGAAAGATTGATAATTCCACATATGGGCTGGAACAAAATATATATCTCTAAAACAAACAAAACTGTAAAAGAAATGTACAACGGTATAAAAGACGAAAATTATGTATATTTTGTTCACTCTTATTTTTGTAAACCTATAAAAAAGGAGTATATAGCAACGACTACAAACCATTCAATAGATTTTTGTTCATCAATAGCAATTGATAATGTTTGGGGATGCCAATTTCATCCTGAAAAAAGTTCTACTGTAGGATTACAATTATTAAAAAATTTTGTTTCTAAATGTGAGGGACAAAATGGTAGCAATTAGAGTGATACCTTGTTTGGATGTTAATGCTGGTAGAGTAGTTAAAGGAACTAATTTTGTTGATTTAAGAGATGCCGGTAATCCTGTAGAAATTGCCAAAATGTACAATATTGAAGGAGCAGATGAACTTATATTTTTAGATATTACAGCTTCATCAGATAAAAGAGCTATAACTTTAGATGTAGTTAAAAAAACAGCAGAGCAGGTTTTTATTCCTCTAACTGTGGGTGGAGGTATAAGAACAGTTGAAGATATGAGGACTCTTTTAAAAGCTGGTGCCGACAAAATTTCAATTAATACAGCAGCTGTATTAAATCCAAATCTTATACATGATGGTAGTAGAAAGTTTGGGAATCAATGTATAGTTGTTGCAATAGATGCAAAAAAAGATGGAGATAGTTGGGTTGTTTATACTCATGGTGGAAGAATAAAAACAAATTTAAATGTTATAAAGTGGGTACAACAATGTGTAGAACTTGGTGCTGGTGAAATCCTTCTTACAAGTATGGATAAAGATGGCACTAAAGATGGTTATGATTTAAAACTTGTGGAAGAAGTTACAAAAGTAGTAACTGTTCCTGTAATTGCATCAGGTGGTGCAGGCAAAAAAGAACATTTTGTTGATGTATGTAAAGCCGGTGCATCAGCAGTTCTTGCAGCATCATTATTTCATTTCAAACAATTAAAAATATCAGATTTGAAACAATATATGAAACAAAACAATATTGAAGTTAGGTAAAAGTTTTCAAGAAAAGTAAATTTACTTTTATAAATATAGACTTAAAAATTTGACAATAGCTTCAAAAGTATAACATAAATATTTATTTAAATTTTATAACCTATAATAAGAAAAAAATCATTATACCAATTTATAATTTACATTTTATAATTTAGAATGTATAATTAGCTTAATGGTTTAATTTTAATTTGTTTTTGCAACATCAGAAATAAAAAGTAACTGAAAATTATCAGATAAGAGGATTTATGAAATAAGTTCGTCATTATATAGTGAATTGTAAAAATAATTTTTATAAAAATTATAGATTTTAGAATAATGGAGGATAATATGAATACTTTAGCTCTTACTAAAATACCTTATGGAATGTTTATTATTTCGTCTGCATTTAACGGAAAAATTGGTGGGCAAGTGGCAAATACTGTTTTTCAAATAAATTCAGACCCTGCTACAATAGCAATAAGCATATCTAAACAAAATAATACACACAATTTGTTATCTAATAGCAAAAAAGCAGTAATTTCTGTTTTAACAGAAGAAGCAAGTTTTGAATTTATAGGAAAATTTGGGTTTAAAAGTTCAAGAGATTTTAATAAATTTGCCACAACAGAATATAAATTAAATGCCTCTGGTATACCAATTGTGACAGAGTTTACAAATTCTTATTTCGAAACAGAAATAGTTTCACAATTTGAAACAAATACACACACTCTATTTTTATGTAAAGTATTAAATTGTGAAATTCTAAATGATAATTTAACTATGACTTACAGTTATTATCATAAAGTAAAAAAAGGGCTAACACCTAAAAATGCTCCTACTTTCATAAAGTAATATTAAGATTTGTTATCTAATATTGTCTTTTGTCTATCAAGGAAATCTTGATACTTTTCCCCGTTGATTAAAAGATAAGTAGCTATTGGATGTTTCCCTTTTTTATAAGAATATATAACTTCAACTTTATATTTATCTTGTAGGCCATTAATTATAAAATTAAATGTAGTATTTTGTGATAAAATAAAATTTAATTGTTTTAGATATTTTTCTGGTACATAAAATTTCATTGATTTTTTATTTAAACTTTTTATAAATTCTTGTTGTGTAAAAGGTTTATTGTTAAACTGGTTTATATCTGTTTTCCCCCAATCTATAACATAGCGAATATAATGTCCAGACAACAAATCTCTTGGGTCATATCCTTTAATTGTTACCAAAATTTTTCGTCCAGAGTTTTTATCATATTCCAAAAAACATGCCCATAAAAACAAGCAAAATACCGGAATAAAAAAAATTAAAAGTAAAAATTTATTTTTCATTTAAAGGTTCCTAACTGTTTTATATTGCTTAAAATTTTTTTAAAAATACATACAAAAGATAGCAATAGTATTCCTCCAACAATAAATCCTATACCTGTAAATAATAAATTGCCATAAGCTCTGATGAAAAGATAAATTATATATAGTTCCACTAATGCAGTATTATTTCTTATTGCCTTAAAACTTTTAATCTTATAAGAATAATAAATTTTATAAGTTAACAAACAGCAAATAAATATAATACTAAAAATATTTTTATAAAATACTGCCAATATAAATGCAACTATTATCATTAATAATATGGCTATAAACGAAAAAGCTTTAGGTAAAAAAATTTTATTGTTAAGTTTTTTATATATAAACAAAGAACAATAATTTATTAACTCTAAAAGTATATAAATTAAACCTAATACTATTGAAACATTTATTTCTTCTGAAAAAGGCAAAAATTTTGTTATAATCAAATTATAAATATCTTTCATATAAGCATAAAAATAATTTGGCAAACTATTTAATAATAATGCTATCCACAAGATATTTGCCAACTTATTGTTATTTACAAAAACAAATGGTATAGATAAAACCATCCATACTCTTGCAAAAGAAAGCCAGCCACCATCTAAATTATATATTTGTGATATTAGTCCTATGCTACCAGCAACCATAAAAAAAGATATTGTTAAAAATATTTCTGCAAAATTTTTTTTGTTATTAACTACAAAATAATAGTCTGCATAAACTACAAATAAAAAGAAGACAAAATTTACAACTAATTTTATTGAATAAGGTATTGTGTTCCAGTTAGAACCTATTATTAAAATTATGCCCAATGAAATTAATAATCCAGATACAATGAACAATTTTTTCCACAACTTAATACCAACATTTTTTGTTTGATAATAGTGTATTATCTGTTCTAGTTGTTCGTTTGTTATTATCCCTTCTTTATTAAGTTTTTCTAAATCACTTTTATATATTTTCATAATATTTCTTTAAAATATAAGTTTTATTAGACTCGCAAATTATAATAGTAAAAAATATATTGATTTTTTTTCTTTTTTAAAAAAAA
>CAMVLN010000050.1 GCA_947168325.1 uncultured Elusimicrobia bacterium
CAAATGGCTATTTGTGGAAATAAATTTGTTAAAGAAAATTTTTCTAAACAAAAATTTGTAGACAATATCACAAAAATATACGAGAGTATATTAAATGTTTAAATATTTGGTGTATCCTTTTACATTAATTTATTATCTTTTATCAAAATTAAACAAATATTTAACTAAATCAAAAAAATTATATAGACCTGTGATAAGTATAGGAAATATTACCTGGGGTGGAAGTGGTAAAACACCAATGGCAATAGAAGTTGCAAAATATATTCTAAGTTTAGGTAAAAATCCAGTGATATTGTCAAGAGGATATAAAAGAAAAAATAATAAAATAAAAAATATTATAGTTAGGAATAATAATAAAATTTTGGCAGATGTTTCTTGTTCTGGGGATGAACCTTATATGATGGCAAACCAACTGAACTGTCCTATAATAGTCGGGGCGAACAGATATGAAAGTGCAAAGATAGCAAAAGTGTTTGCTCCAGATATTTTTATATTAGATGATGGTTTCCAACATTGGAAAATTCAAAGAGATTTGGATATAGTTTGTATAAATTCTTTAAATCCTTTTGGCAATTTGATGACAATACCTTCAGGAATATTAAGAGAAAAGAAGTCTGCACTTAAAAGAGCCAATCTTGTGGTATTAACTAATTGTAATTTATCTGATAAACAAAATATAGAAAACATAAAAAAAGAAATTTTTAAAATTACAGGGCAAAAGCCTATAGAAACATCATATAAAAATTATGAAATAGTTTCTATGAAAGGCAATATAAAAATTGTAGATATAGATAGTTTTAAAAAACAAAAAATTTTTGTAGCGGTTTCTGCAATAGGATCACCAGAAAATTTTATAAATACAGTTGAAAATTTAGGGGTACAAATAAAAGATAAATTTATTTTTTCAGATCATCATAAATATACAAAACAAGAAATAATTAATATTGTAAGTGGGTTAAAAGATAACGAGAAAATTATTACTACATCTAAAGATGCGGTAAAAATAAATGAAGTTATAGATGAAAATATAAAAGAGAAAATATATGTTTTAAATGTATCAATATATTTTGAAAAGGGTAAAGAAGTTTTAGAAAAAGAAATAAAAAAATTATTAGAGAAAAAATAATGAAAAGAATAAATAAATTGTTCCCTGCAATATTTTTAGATAGAGATGGAACAATTAATCACGATAAAAATTATTTAAGAGATGAGAAAGATTTGATACTTTACAAAAATATAGAAAAACCGTTACAAAAATTTAGAGAAATGGGATTTAAAATTGTAATTGTTACAAACCAGTCAGGTATAGCAAGAAATTATTTTACTTTAACAAAATTGAAACAAATAAACTCTAAATTAATGAGTATGTTAAAAAAGTTGAATGTGAAAATAGATGGAATATATTACTGTCCACATGGACCAAAAGATATTTGTAATTGTAGGAAACCTAAAATTGGTATGGCTTTACAAGCAGCAGAAGAATTAAGTATAGATTTACAAAAGTCATATATGATAGGAGATAGTGTTAGAGATTATTTGTTTGGATACAATTTTGGAGGTAAAGGTTTATTGGTTCTAACAGGACATGGTAGGAAACAATTTGCAAAAGTAAAAGATGAAAAACAAAAACCTTTGGCGGTTGTAAGAAATTTATTACAATCAGTTAAAGTTATAAAAAAAGATTATGAAAAAAATTAAAATTTTAATAATGATAGTTCTTATAATATTACCAGTTTATGCTCAAAATGTTGCCGGTGTTTGTGCAACAAAAGATTTTTTTAAATATTCTTCTAATTTTCAATGGAGACAACTTAAGGGAAGTTTACATGGAAAAGAATCTTTGATTTTCATGTTTATTGGAAATTTATTAAAGTAGGCAAATGTATATCGGAAATAAAAGGATTTAAAAGTGATAGTATCATTTTTTAATATTACTTCTTTTTTTTATGTATTACTTTAAAAATCATATTTTATTCTAGTAGCTGTTTCTTCACTAAATATGTATCGTGTCCTAATATATATTAGGAAATATTTATATAAAATTTATTTGTTTAATAATAATTTCATTTCTTGCTTTATTAAAACTTATGTTAGTGCACAATTATGTTTTAATTATAACTTCTATATTTTAGATTGCAAATATTATATATTATAAATTGCTACTGCTACAACTGTAGTTTTACTATGAGAAAAAGAAACTTCTATATTTTTTCTTTTTTTATTTTTTATATAAACTTCTGGTTTTCCGGAGATAGAATTTCTAAAAGATATATCTTTTATTTTAATTGTAGAATTGTTTAATGCTTTAAAAACTGCTTCTTTTCCAGCAAATCTAACTGCAAAATGTTGTACAAAAGTTTTTTTAGAAAAGCAATATTCTTTTTCTTCTTTAGAAAATATTTTATCAATAAAATTTTTATCTTTTACAAGTGTTGAAAATCGTTTTATTTCTTCAATATCTATACCAATAGTCATTTTTAGTCCTATTATTAAGATGATATTACAATATTTGAAAATTACTAATAAAAATAAGTAAGAAGTATCCTCTTATATTGTGATATAATCTACCATATAATTATTTATTCTTTTTCGTTTAATACGATTATATTTAGTATTTTCTTTTTTAGTCAATAGTCAAAATATACTTTACAAAAGGAAAAACGATATACAAAATAATAAAATAAATACTACAAACACATTCAGAATTCTAACATTTAAAACCCAAAGAATATACAAAAAACTCTGTAAAAGTTCAAACATAAATATTATATTAGAAATAGTATAAATAGACAATATAATTTTCAAAGTCAAAAAAATAGATATGCCTATTATGCCCATTTTTTTGACTTTGGCTAACTTGACAACAAAAGCACTTAATGTATATAATAAAAAGTTGTTTTATTAAAAAGGGGATTGTAAATGAAGAATTATTTTTTGGTTGTTTTGTTGTTTGTATGCTTTGCTGTTAATTCTTGTGCAAAAAAGCAGACTGTCGTTGCGAAGGATAATGAAAAAGTTGCTGTAGAAAAACAAATTCCTATTGGTTCTATACCTGATTTTTCTCAAGAGCCGTCGATTAGAGGAACAGAAACAGAAAAAACTCCAGATTTTGAAATAGTATACTTTCCTTTTGATAGTAGTGTTATTTCTAGTGCTACATTGGAAACACTAAACAAAAATGCAAAATATTTAAAAGATAATGCTACAGTCAATATTGTTGTTGAAGGGCATTGTGATGAGAGAGGAACAACAGAATATAATTTAGCTTTAGGGCAAAAAAGAGCTGTAAAAGTAAAAGAATATTATGTTCAGTTAGGAGTAAAACCAAATAGAATTGCTACGGTTTCTTATGGAGAGGAAATGCCACAAGATACGAGACATAATGAGGCTGGCTGGGCAAGAAATAGAAGAGCAGAAACTAAAATAATTAAGTAAATAATGAATAATTAGATGAAAATAAATTTATTGTTGTTGTCTTTGATTTTATTGATAGGGTGTTTTTCTAGTAGGCAAGTAGATATTGATTCTTTAGAAAAAGAAATTGCTAGTTTACAGATAAAATGTGCTGGTTTAGAAACTAAACAGGCTGAACTTTATTCTAAGTATGAAGAAAGTTTAGTAAATATTGATACTAATAAAGCTTCTATTCAAGAATTGTATAAAAAGACGGTTCAGTTGTCACAGGAAGTTGATGAAATAAATATTGTTTTAAAAAATAAAGCATGTAGTGCTTCTGCAGTAACAGATATCCGTGTTCCATCAAAATTGTATGAAAATGCATACAATGATTTTTTAATAGGGAAATATGAAGTTGCAATAATGGGTTTTAAGGCTTTTATAAAACAATATAAGGAACATGAATTGGCCGTTCAAGCACAATATTATATAGCAGAAGCATTATACTCTCAGAATAAATTTGTCAATGCCTATGAAGAATATAGTAAAGTTGAAGCTAATTATCCAAACTCAGAATTCATATCTTCATCAAGGTTAAAGATGGCATTGTGCTTGGAATTATTAGGTAAAAAACAAGAATCTATTATTGTTTTACAATCAATACTGAAAGATTTTCCTAATAGTTCAGAAGTTTTTGCTGCAAAAGAAAAGATAAAACTATACAACAACACAAAAACAAATGGAAAAGGAAAAAGTAAAAACAAAAATTAAATTAGATAAACTAGGGTTGCTTCCATTTATTGTTTTGTCTGTGTTTTTTCATATTTTATTTTTTTGGGTGTGTTCCTATAGCAAAGTAAATAGGGATTTTTTTGTACAAATTCCTTTTGAAGTTTCTTTTTATTCGCCAGTAGAAAGTAAAGGTAAAGCATATATAGACTCTACTTTAGAGAAGAAAAAAACTATTGAAAGTATAAAAAAGAATAAAATTAAAGAGTCTAAAAATAGTAAAGATGATATGTTAGTAAAAAAAGGAAAACAGAAAATTTATAAAAAAGAAAAAAAAGTTAAAAAAGAACAAACAAAAAAAGAACAAATAAAAGAAGAACAAACAGAAGTTAGAAATAATATTAAAGATGAAACTTCTCAAAAAATATCTGCTACTACAGATAGTCAAGTAGTTGCTAATTCTAAAGCTATTATGTTTGAAAACAAAAATTTTAAATATTCTTATTATACAAACACAATAGTTAAAAAAATTAGGAAATATTGGCAATGGTCGCAAACAACAGAATTTTATAGAGCCGTTGTTTATTTTAGGATTTTAAAAGATGGTTCAATTGATGAAGTGAAAATAAAAGAAAGTTCTAAAAATGAAGAGTTTGATCAAAATGTTATAAGAACTGTAAAATTATCTAGCCCTTTTGCTCCGTTGCCATTAGGATATACTGAAAGTTATTTAGGAGTTTATTTTGAATTTAAATATAATTAAAATTCATTTAGTACTTGTATTTTTATTCTGTGTTTTACTTTCAATAAATTCTTATTCAGAAGATGATGTTTTTTTGTCTATATCTTCTGGTGAGGCTAGAGCTAGTATTGGACTAGCAGATTTTGTTCCAAAAAGTGGTATTTTTGAAGAAATAACTCTATCCAAAAGTTTTAAAGATGCATTAGAAGCAGATTTAATTTTATCAAGACATTTTAATGTTGTTACAGCTGATACATCTTATAAATTTGATTTAGAAAAACAGTTTTCGTACTGGGCTTCTAAAAGTGTTTCAGTTTTAATAACAGGAAATATTTCTATTGAAAAAACAGAAATACTTACACTGGAAGTTAAAGTGTATGATGTAGAAAGTCAACAAATTATATGGGAAAAGGAATATATTGATAAGGTAAATAATTATAGATATATAGCACATAAAATAAATGATGAAACTGTTAAAAGTTTTACCGGTGAAGATGGTATTGCTTGTTCAAAAATAGCATTTATAAACAATTGTACTAAGTTTAAAGAAATTTATGTTGTTGATTATGATGGATATAATTTAAGAAGATTTACAAAAGACAATAAATTAAATATTTTACCTAAGTGGGTTCCTTATTCTCCAGTAATAATATATACTTCATACTTGTATAATAATTCAGATTTGTTTGCATTAGATATATCGGGTAATAAAAGAAAAGCAATATCTACTATTCAAGGATTAAATTCTCCTGCATGTTTTTCTACGGATAAAAAAACAATAATTGCAACTTTATCAAGAGGAGTTTATCCTAATTTATATTTGTTAGACGAAAATGGAGAAATTATTAGAAGATTAACAGAAGGTAGACATATTGATACAAGTCCAAGTTTTTCTCCTAGTGGTAAGGAATTTGTTTTTATTTCAGATAGAGCGGGCTATCCACAAATTTACATAATGGATATAGAAGGTGTAAATTTAAGAAGGTTATCTACTAAAGGCAATTGTGATTCTCCAGCATGGTCACCAAAAGGTGATAAAATTGCCTTTACTATGAGAGAAAAAGGTAAGTTTGATATTTTTTTATATGATTTACCAAAGAAAAAAATTATAAAGCTTACAGAAAGTTCTGGAAATAATGAAAATCCGTCGTGGTCTCAAGATGGAAGATTTATAACTTTTTCATCAACAAGAGCGGGTAAAAGTGAAATATATATTATGGGAATAGATGGAACGGGGGTTAGGAAACTTATTGATATGCCAGGAGATTCTTATACTCCGTCATGGTCACAAAATTTGTAGTTTGTAGTTTATAAAAAAGGAAATAACTATGTTTGAAGGAAAAAATTTTTTTGAAATTTTATCTATGGGTGGATGGACATTATATGTTTTATTTACAATTTCAGTATTGTCAGTTTCAATAATATTATTGAAAATTTTTGAATTTAGAAAAAAATCTATAAAAAATATTAATAGTTTATTATTGGAAATAAAAGTTTTATTAGGCAAAAATGAAGTTTTTGAAGCAATAAAATATTGTGAAACAATAAATAAACCTGTATCAAATGCACTTGTTGCAGGTTTAAGAAAATTTTTGGAAACAAAAACATCTAATATAGAAGAAACTATGAGAAGGACAATGTCTATTGAAGTTATAAAATTAGAAAAGTATACAACATTTATTGCTACAATAGGTGCTGTATCAGTGTATATCGGTTTATTTGGTACAGTTTTAGGGATTATTCGTTCCTTTCATGATATTTCTTTGGCAGGGTCTGGTGGAATATCTGTTGTTATAGGTGGTGTTTCAGAATCTCTTATTGCAACAGCGGCAGGGCTATGTGTTGCTATACCTGCAGTAGTAGCTTATAATTTTTTTACAAGAACAATAGATAAGTTCATTGTAGAAATGGAATATTCGTTATCTGCATTAAAAGAAATAATAGAATCGGTATTAAATAATGAATAAGAAAAAAAGAGTTGTTGCAGACATCAATATTACACCTTTTACAGATGTTGTTTTGGTTTTGCTTATAATATTTATGATAACAACCCCTATGTTGTCTCAACATGAAATAAAAATTAATTTGCCAAAAGTTGCAGAAAATACAGAAAGGACAGAAGATAAAGTTATAGAAATAAGTATAGATAAAGATGGTTTTATTTATATAAATAAAGAACAAGTACATAAAGACCATTTTATAACTTTATTGAAAGATAAAATTGAAAAAGAGCCAAATAGACCAGTAGTAATTAAGGGTGATAAAGATATAAAATACGATTTGGTTATTGCCGTTATGGATATGGCAAAAAAAGCTGGTGTATCAAAATTTGGGTTAGCTATAGATACTGTAGATAAGAAATAATGAAATAACAAATAAAATTGGGTTTTAAAATAAAAAAGATATATAGTTTGTTTTCAATAATAATAGGTTCAATTGTTTTAAATATATGTTTGTATTCTTCAAACATAATAGATGTTTCTACAGGCGAAAAAATAAATAATATATCATTGCAATGGCCAACAATTAGATTATTTATTGAACCTTTTTATGCTTTTGCATATTATATTTTGACTATGGAAAGAAGTGGCTATGTTTTTGCTTTGATTTCATGGTTATTATGGTTAGTGTTTATTACAATATTACTATGTAAATATAATAAAATAAATTTAAAAAATAGTATAGTTTACAGTTGTTTTTCTTTTTTCTTTTTTATTTCTTTATGTTGTAGTGTAATTATTCTTCCTGTTATCGGTCCAAAAATAACAAATGTTGAAGGTTATAAAGTATTAGATGTACATTCACATACAATTTCTTCAAGAGACAATATATCTACTATAGCATCTAGTGTTAATTTTCATAAAAAACACGGATTTACAGATTTTTTTATTACTGAACATGATAATACAAATGGGTATAAAACTATTCCATGCAATATAGAAACACACAATATTTTTCCTGGTATACAAATAAGAACAACTGATGGGCAATCTATTCTTTTATTATCACAATATTATTTTAAATATGAAGATTTCAAAGATAGAAGTATAAAAGAAATGATAAGTTTAGCTCATGCAAAAGATATGCTTGTTATTATGCCACATTGGTGGAAATGGAAAAAACCGAATTTAAGACAACTTGTAGATTGGCAAATAGATGGCTTTGAGATTTATAATTGTGGCTATAGATATATATCAAAAGAAACTAGACAACAAATTATAGATATTTGTAAAAAAAATAATTTGTTAATGGTAGGAACTACCGATTGGCATGGGCTTGGTTATATGGTAAATGTGTGGACACTTATAGAAGAAAAAGACAATAAAAATGTTTTTGAGCTTATGAAAGAAAAACAAAAAACAAAGATAATTGTTCACGATGTAAAAGGAAATCAATCAATAATAAGATATATTTTTGAACCTTTTTATTTTTTGTATAATTACATAACAACCTCACCATTGAAATATATTTTAAGTTTTTATATGTTTGTACTAGTTTTTGTTGCTTTGTTGGTCAAATTTTCTATAAAAAAAATTGTAAGAATGTCTTCTTTATTGTTCGCTTTTTTCTTTTCAATATGTACATTTTATTTTGTAAAAATTTTACAATATAGTTTTGTTTATAATGTAATGATTCCTGAAACAATTATTCCAACAGCAGTAGCTTTAGTTTTAGTGTGGCTAATTATTTGGAGTTTCTGTGACAAAAATATTTAATCTTAAAAACACAATAATTTTTGTGTTTTTTTCAGTATTATGGAAGATATTTATATCTTCTTTGCCACTACATTCTGATGAAGCATATTATTGGCTGTGGTCAAAAAAATTAGGTTTAAGTTATTATGACCATTCTCCAATGGTTGCATATTTTATAAAATTAACAACTCTTTTTAGTGATAGTGAAATTTATGTAAGATTTTCAAGTGTAATAGTTACAATAGTTATTAGTGTTTTGTTGTGGAAATTAGTTATGAAACTTTTTAATAATGAAACATTAGCAAGTGCAAGTATTGTAATACTTCACTGTATGCCTATATTATTTACAGCTTCAGTAATAATAACTCCAGATACTCCTGTTTTTTTATTTTTGTCTTTGTCTACATATTCTGTTTGGAAATTAATAGATAGCAAAAATTGTAATTATTGGTATTTGATAGGATTGTTTTTTGGTTTATCAATGTTGTCAAAATATACAGCTTGTTTATTCATAATGAGTTTATTTATTTATATTATGCTAGATAAAAAAATGTTTTGGTTTAAAAGTTATCAATTGTATATAGGAATAATAATTTCAATTATATGTTTTTTACCAGTAATTTATTGGAATTACATTCATAACTGGGCTTCTTTTTATTATCAAATAGGTCATGGATTAGATAATGATGGAATAAGGTTTAACTACATATTTGAATATTTAGGAACACAAGCAGGGATTTTTAATGTTATATTATTTTTCCCAGTATTATATGTAGGTATAAAATATTTATTTTCAAAAAATACTAAAAATATTTTTCTTGCAGCTTTTTCAGTTCCAGTAATTTTATTTTATGTTTTTACTGCATTAAAAAGATTACCAGGTGGCAATTGGCCTATTCCTGCATATTTTACTTTTTCAATAATTGCTGCAAGATATTTTATTGAAGGGTCAAATTTAAAACAAAGGTTAGTTTTAGGTGCAATAATTTTTAATTTGTTAGTTTCAATTATTATAGGGCTTCATGCAAAATGGACAATTCTTCCTTTAAATAAAATTTCAAAAGATGTTGCTATTTCCGATGCTACAAATTATTTTCATGGTTATAAAGAATTAGCAGAAAAAATATTGAAGGATAGATATAATTTTGTTGTTACACCAGAACATCAACTTTCAGCATCTATTGCATATTATACAAAAAATAAAGTAAAAACTTTTAGGTATAATAACGGGCATAAAAAAACACAATTTGAAATTTGGGGTATGCCTAAAAATTTTGATTATTCAAATGGTGCATTTGTTTATGAACCTACTGAAGATGGAACTGTTCCTTGTAGGATATATGATATTTTTAAATTAGATAAAATTGTTGACAACATAAAAACTATAAGAAAT
>CAMVLN010000051.1 GCA_947168325.1 uncultured Elusimicrobia bacterium
ACTTATATGCTTTATTTCTTTCTTCTTTAATCTTTATTTGTTTCTCTTTTTTCTTGTTTTATTTCTTGTATAATTTCTATGTATTGGTAAATTATATTTCGGTTAGTAAAACATATTATTCCTTTTTATTATTAAATATCGTACTTGCTGATATTGTTTTAAGCCATTCTTTTATGCAATATTTATCCAAAAATGCTTTTAACTATATTTTTCCTATTTTATAGCATATAGTGTTCTTGGCTTATTTTCTTTATTTCTTCTATTATTTTAGAATATATTGTGTGCTTGTCCTAAATTTATCTGATCTTGTGCTTATTTGTATTAGTGCCTGTAAATTTACATTATTATCTTTTTCTTTTTTTCAATTTACTTATTAATTTCACATCTATTTCAAATGCTTCTTTCGTTGCTTTTTCTTGATACTTGGTGTAAAAACTTATTATCTTTAATCTATGTTTGGCTACTTAATTTTTTTCTATTTCTTTTAATATTTCTATCATATTTAGACATTTTCTATATTTTTTATAATCTTTATATGTTATAAATATTTTATATTTTTTATTTGCATTGCTTTAATACTTAAAAATTTGTTATTGAATAGTTCTTAATTAGTGCAACAACTACTTTTACTTATTTGATTATCTCTTATGTATTTTAACCTAAACAGATTCATATGTTATGATGAAAAAACAGAAAAAAACCTTAAAGAAGATTTTTAAAATTATTATAATTCTTTAAAAATTAACATCTTTTTTGAGAATATTTGCAATTTATTATATTCTGTATCAACAAAAAAGAGATAACCATTTAGTTATTATTTATAATTTTTATTTCTTCAATTTATTATAATATTTTATGAGTGCATCAGTAGAGCAATCATGCTTATTTGCTTTTTCGTTTTTCAATTCAGGTAAAATGACATTTGCTAACTTTTTACCTAACTGAACTCCCCATTGGTCATAACTGTTAATTCTCCAAATTATTCCTTGAACAAATATTTTATGTTCATACATAGCAATCAAAGCACCTAATGTTTTTGGAGTAAGCTCTTTTAACAATATGGTATTTGTTGGTTTATTCCCTTCAAAAACTTTGTGTGGGGCTAACATTTCTATATCTTCTTTTGATACACCATCTTTTACTAATGCCTCTATTACCTGTTCTCTTGTAAGACCAAAAGCCAATGCTTCAGGTTGTGCAAAAAAGTTAGACATCAACTTTTCATGATGATCTGCAATTCTTTTAGGAGGATTAATTATACCTATAAAATCTGCAGGTATCATTTTTGTTCCTTGATGTATAAGTTGATAAAAAGAATGTTGACCATTTGTTCCTGGTTCTCCCCACAAAATCTGACCTGTTTGATAATCAACTCTATTTCCTTCTCTATCTATTGTTTTTCCATTACTTTCCATATCTGATTGTTGTAAAAAAGCTGTAAATCTGTGCAAATATTGACTATATGGAAGAACTGCATAACTTTGAGCTTTAAAGAAATTGTTGTACCATACACCAATAACTGCCATTATTATAGGTATATTTCTATCTGCTGGTGTCGTTATAAAATGCTGATCCATTTCATAAGCACCCTCTAAAAATTCTTGAAATCTCCCAAAACCAAAAGCACAAGCTATTGGCAACCCTATTGCAGACCATACTGAATATCTCCCACCAACAAAATCCCAAAAAGCAAACATATTGTTAGTGTCTATACCAAACTCTGCAACTTTTTCTTTGTTTGTAGACAATGCAACAAAATGATTTTTTATTGCTTTCTCACCAAGTTTATTTACTAACCATGCCCTTGCAGTATTTGCATTTGTCATAGTTTCTTGAGTCGTAAATGTTTTAGAAGCAACTATAAATAATGTAGTTTCTACATCTAGTTGCTTTAAAACTTCATAAATATCTGCACCATCAACATTTGACACAAAATATACTTTTGGACCATCTGCATAATATTTTAATGCTTCACATACCATTCTCGGTCCTAAATCTGAACCACCAATACCAATATTAACAACTGATTTTATTTGTTTCCCTGTAAATCCTAACCATTTTCCACTTCTTAACTGTTCTGTAAAATGTTTCATTTTATTAAGAACAGCTTTAATATCAGGCATAACATCTTTACCATCAACAAAAATTGGTTTATTAGACATATTTCTTAAAGCAGAATGAAGAACAGCTCTTTTTTCTGTCCAATTAATTTTTTCTCCGGAAAATATTTTTTCTATCCAAGTTTTTACATCACTTGCTTCAACTAGATCTAAAAGTAAACTTTTAGTTTCATCATCAATAATGTTTTTTGAATAATCAAATAGTATTCCTAATTTGTCAAAATTTATACTATATTTATTAAACCTATTGTTATCTTTAAACAAATCTCTAAGATGAACTTTAGACATTTTTGTTTCATAATGTAATTGTAACTTCTTCCATTGTTTAGTATGTATCAATTTTTCTTGCATTTTTATAAAAGCTCCTAACACTAAATTTCAAATCTATATCCAAACTTAAAGAGAAGATTTTTATATGTTATATCATTGTTATTGTCATCGGCTTCATATCTAGCCGCATATAACTCAAATATATATCTCTCTAAAAGTTCCAAACCTATACCCCCGGCAAAATAGTATCCAGGTTTAGAATTTGCACCATTAGATACAGAAAACAAAACATTATATCCTCCATCTAACCTAATATACGGTGTGTAATCCTCAAAAAAACCTAATGGAAAACATATTATACCAACATATACCGGCAAAAAATTAAAACTACATTTATCATAATGCTGATTTTTACCAAAATCTTCCTTTTTAGCTTTTTTACCAATATTTATCTTTCTATCTATTAAAAAATCAAATCCAATAGAAATAGCAAAATAGTTACTTAAATAAAATTTCCCCTCTGCACCAACATTAGCACCAACTTCAACCTCGTAGTCGCTTCTAAATGTTCCAGGTAAACCTACTGATAATTTCGGTACAATATCGTAAGCATATATATACCCAGTTGAAAACAACAAAAACAATATAAAAGCTAATTTTTTCATATAAATCTCCACTAAAATTAAATTTTAGGTATTCTATAAAAAAATTTTTTTTTTATACAAATAAAATTTACTTATTCATAATCCAACTTTTTATTACAAAATATGTTATTGTAAAGGCATTTGTTGCACCATAAACTTTTGTAGCATAATTTCCTGTTTTTTCATCACGAATAACTTCATACGATGTAAAATATTTATATTTGTTTAAATCTATACCTAAAGTATAGTCATAATCAGTTCTAGAAAAATAATGATATTTTTTTACTTTTGCATAATATAGGTCTTCTGCTTTCTTTATTTTATCTATTATTTGTTCACTTTCAGTATTTATTTGTGGTCTTGCTATAAAAGCTATAATTATGCAAGCAACTGTAAATAATATACATAAAATTAAAATTACTTTTAATATTTTTACAAATTTATTTTCTTGTATATACTTTATTTTACCATCATGTGTCGTTGATTTTGATAAATTTTGATTCTTGGTAGAATATTTAGAAATTACATCTTTTATATTATTTTTGATTTCTTTTTCTTTTGCTATTTCACTTTTATCTGCTTGTGCTTTTTTGGTAAAAGTATTATTTATTCCATATTTTTCTTTATCTTCATATTCTGAAGAGATAGAAGAAGTTTCATTATTTTCACTATTGCTATCGCTTTGAGAATTTTTTCTTCTTCCATATTTAGCTACTAAATCTTCGTTCATATACCCTCTCATATACCTATGATATTCTTTTTATATTTGCTCCAAGCTTTTTTAATTTTTTTTCTAATGTTTCATATCCTCTATCAAGATGATAAATTCTTGAAATTTCAGTTTTGCCAGTAGCACATAATCCAGCTAAAACTAAAGCCGCACCTGCTCTTAAATCTGAAACCATTACAGGTGCACCAGAAAATTCTTTTACACCTCGTATATAAACTTTAGTTCCCTCTATTTTTAAGTTTGCTCCCAATCTCTGCAACTCACAAACATGCAAAAATCTATTTTCAAAAACAGTTTCTTCAACAATAGAATTTCCTTTTGCTAAACACATCAAAGCCATCCATTGAGCTTGAACATCTGTAGGAAAACCCGGATATATTTCAGTTTTTATATTTATTGGCATTATTGCTTTTTTGTATTTGACTGATATTGTAGTTCCACTAACCTTTATATCTGCACCTGCTTCTATTAACTTATCTATAATAACTTGTAAATGTGCGGGATTAGTTTTCGTTAATAATATTTCACCTTTTGTCATTAAGGCTGAAATCATATATGTAGCTGCTTCAATTCTATCAGGAATAACACTATGAATAAATCCTGAAAGTTTTTCTACCCCTTCTATTGTTATAATTTTTGTTCCTGCACCAGAAATTTTTGCTCCCATTTTTATAAGAACATTAGCTAAATCTTCAATTTCAGGTTCTTTTGCTGCATTTATTATTCTTGTAGTTCCTCTTGCTAAAACACTTGCTAAAAGAACATTTTCTGTAGCTCCTACACTTGCAAATCTAAACTCAATATCTGTACCAACAAGTCTATCTTTTGAAAATATTTTTATGTATCCTTCTTTTAATTCTATACTTGCCCCCATCTTTTTAAAAGCATCAAGATGTATATCTATAGGTCTTGCTCCTATAGAACATCCGCCCGGTAAAGAAACATCAACTTTTCCTAATCTTGCAAGTAATGGGCCCATAACTAAAACACTTGCTCTCATTTTTCTAACTAAGTCATAAGGAGCAATATGATTTAATTTTGAAGATACAGCACAATCTACAACATTTTCTTTTCTTACTGTTTTTTTACCTATAAAATTTAAAAAATCTACTGTGGTTTTTATATCTGCAAGAACAGGAACATTTTTTATTTTACACTTATCATCTGTTAGCAATGTTGCAAACAATATCGGCAAAGCAGAATTTTTTGCCCCTGAAATTCTTACACTACCTTTTAATTTTTTACCGCCATAAATAACTACCTTATCCATTTTGTGCTATTAAAATCCTATCTAAACCAGAATAATCTTTTCTTATTTTTGTAAAAATAAAATTTCTAAACAAGTCTACAATTTTTAAAGATATATTTGCATTAAGTTCTAGTAATAACACACCGTCTTTGTTCAAGAAATATTTTACTTTTTCTGCTATAACTCTATAAAAATCTAAACCATCTGTACCTGCTAGAAAAGCTATTTTCGGTTCAAAAAATATTTCTTTTTCTAATTTTTTATATTCATCTAACATTACATAAGGTGGATTTGATATGATTATATCAAATTTTTTACCAATAATATTGTTAAACATATTACTTTCTATAAAATTTATCTGCTGACTAACTTCATTTCTTACCGCATTTTCCTTTGCAATAGACAATGCTTTGCTACTAATATCTACAGATGTTACTAAAATATTTGGATTATATTTTGCAATTGAAACTGCAATACATCCAGACCCTGTACACAAATCTAAAACAGTTGATATATTATTTTTTTTTATAATATCGTTTGCTATATCTACAATTAACTCTGTTTCTTGTCTAGGAATAAGAACTGTATTATTCACTTTAAATTGTAATCCCATAAATTCAGTTTCGCCTAAAATATAAGCAACAGGTTCTCTTGTTATTCTTCTATTAATATATTTTTGATATTTTTTATATTGTTCTTGACTTAAAGTTTCTTGACGAATAGTAGTTAATTTATTCCTTGTTATATTCAATACACCACACAACAAAGTCTCTGCATCTGTCTTTGCTTCTGTAATATCATGTGATATTAAACATTTTGTTGCTTGCTTTAATATGTTGAAAATATTTTTTTCAGTCTGGCACATTGTAAGTCATATTAAATTTTTGTTTATTATTTTAATTACTAATATTTTTCTGTTGTCACTATTATTGTTTTTTATATATACTGAAAGTTTTATATGAAATCTATAAAATTAAGCTATTAAATATTTGCCTTTTTCAATTTTTCTTCATTTTCACAAGAAATAAGTTTTTCTAAAAGCTCTGTTAAATTTCCATCCATAACTTCTGTAATGTTATATACACTAAAACCTATTCTATGATCGGTAATTCTATTTTGTGGAAAATTGTAAGTTCTTATTTTTTCTGATCTGTCTCCTGAACCAACTTGTTGTTTTCTATCATTAGACATTTTTCGTTCTTGTTCTATCATTTTTTGTTCATACAATTTTGCTCTTAAAACCTTCATGGCCTTTGCTCTATTTTTTATCTGACTTCTTTCATCTTGGCAAGCAACTACAATTCCTGTAGGCAAATGTGTAATTCTTATTGCAGAATCTGTCTTATTCACATGTTGCCCACCTGCACCACTAGCTCTATATGTATCTATTCTTAAATCTTCCGGTTTTATTTCTACATCTACTTCTTCTGCTTCTGGAAGAACTGCTACAGTTATTGCTGATGTATGAACTCTACCTGATGCTTCTGTTTGGGGAACTCTTTGAACCCTATGTGTACCTCGTTCAAATTTAAAATACTTCCAAACTTTGTTCCCTGTTATAGAAAAAACAACCTCTTTATATCCTCCAAGCCCTGTAGGATTACAATCAATTATTTCATATTTCCAACCATTTCTTTCTGCAAATCTTGTGTATGCTCTGAACAAATCTCCTGCAAATAAAGCTGCTTCTTCTCCTCCAGTTCCAGCTCTAATTTCTACTATAATATCCTTATCTTCATGAGGATCTGGAGGAATCAACATAAGTCTAATTTCTGTTTCAATTTTTTCTTTATTAGATATAGTACTATTATATTCTGCAAGAGCTATTTCTCTCATTTCTCTATCATCAGATTCTTTTAGTTCATTAAGTTCATTAATATCTTTCAACAATTTTAAATATTGTTTTGCCTTTTCAACTATTGGAGACAAATATGAATGTTCTTTAGAAAGGTTTTTATATTCTTCCTGATTTGCAATGACACTGCTATCACCTAATTTTTGTTCAACTTCATTAAATTTAGAAATTATTTCTTTAATTTTTTCTCTAAACATAACCTTTTTTACCATATAAAAAATATGACAGGATATCAAAATATAAAAATTATATAACGATACTCCTGTCAATATTTAAAATATTATTTACTTCTCTTTTTTAGCATCTTTTTTTGATACATTCCGCTTAACATCTTTTTTAACTCTTTTTGGTGTGGATGTTAAAAGCTTTGATGTCTTTCTTGGCGAAGATATTTTCTTCTCTTTTTTCTTTCTTATAACTGTTTTCCCTTCTGTGGCAACAAATCTCTTTTGAAATTTTTCTACTCTTCCAGCTGTGTCTATAAGCTTTTGTTTACCTGTAAAGAAAGGATGACAATTAGAACATATTTCTAATTTTATTTCTGGCTTTGTTGATCTTGTTTTAAATGTATAACCGCAAGCACATTTTACTGTAGCTTCTACATACTCTGGATGAATACCATCTTTCATTTTCTTTAAAGCTCCCTTTTATAAACTTTATACACACTGTATTATGCAAATTTATTAAACATTAGTCAAGTATTCGTATATTCGTAGAAATTTAATACATATTGAACTTCTATTTTCCACTACTTTAAAATTATATCATAATATTATATCATAATATAATATAATTCAGTCTAGTTAGTAAGGTATAATTTTATAAAGGAAGCTTTTATGGAAAAAACAAGTGCAAGCAAACTTTTAAAAATGGCAGAAAAACCATCAAAAGATGCAAAAAAATTACATCCTTTTTATAAGGGTAAAATAGAAGTTGTTCCTAAATGCAGAGTAAAAGATTTTAATGATTTTTCTATTTGGTATAGTCCTGGTGTTGCAGCAGTTTGCAAAGACATCAATAAAAATTTAGAACTTGTTTATGAATACACAAATAAGTGGAATTCTGTAGCGGTCGTAAGTGATGGGACAAGAGTTTTAGGACTTGGAGATATAGGACCAGAGGCAGCTATGCCGGTAATGGAAGGCAAAGCTTTATTGTATAAATATCTAGGTGGTGTAGATGCTTATCCAATTTGCCTTGCTACAAAGAATCAGCAGGAAATTATAAATACAGTAAAAATTTTGCAACCTTCGTTTGGTGGAGTAAATCTTGAAGATATTTCTCAACCAAAATGTTTTCCTATACTTTACACATTAAGAAAGGAATGTCATATTCCTGTATGGCATGATGATCAGCAAGGAACGGCACTGGTTACACTTGCAGGATTGATTAATGCTCTCAAAGTTGTTAATAAAAAAACATCTAGAGTTAAAATTGCTATGCTTGGTGCAGGGGCAGCAAACATTTGTATAGCAAGACTTATAATGTTATATGGAGCAAATCCAGCAAATATAGTAATGTGTGATTCAAAAGGTACATTACATAAGGGAAGAAAAGAATTAGAAAAAACTCATCCTGAAAAATGGGCAATATGTTGCGAAACAAATGGTTCAAATATACAAGGTACAATAGAAAATGCTATGGAAAATGCGGATGTTTTAATATGTCTATCTACACCTGGACCAGATGTAATAAAAAAAGACTGGATTAAGAAAATGGCAAAAAGTCCTATAGTGTTTACTTGTGCAAATCCTGTTCCAGAAATTTGGCCATGGGAAGCAAAAGAAGCGGGAGCAGCAGTAGTTGCTACAGGCAGAAGCGATTTTGAAAATCAAGTAAATAATTCGTTGGGTTTCCCTGGTGTTTTTAGAGGAACTCTTGATGCAAGAGCAACAACAATAACAGATAATATGTGTATTACAGCAGCAATAGAACTTGCCTCTTGCATTGCAGATAACAGGATAAAACCTACACAAATATTGCCAACAATGGACGATTGGAAAGTTTATCCAAAAGTTGCAGCAGCAGTTGCAGTAAAAGCAATAAAAGAAAAAGTTGCACAAAAAAAAGCAAGTTATGCCAAATTTTATTCTCAAGCAATGAGTATGATAAAAAGAAGTAGAGCATTGACACAAAATATGATGAAGAATGGATTTATAAAAAAAACAAAATAGTTATGATGTTATTTATAATAAAAAAGGAAATATATGTTTAAAAAATTTTTAAGTTTTTTGTTATTTTTTTCTTTTTTTTGTTTTATAGTATCGTGTAAAGAAGAGGTACAAGAAGAAATTGAATATCACAATCCGGTTTATTCAGATAAACAGAAAATAGAACTTGATAATTACAATAGAAGTATAAAAGATAATTTACAAAATAGTGAGTTATATTCTAATAGAGCAAGATTAAAAAGTGAATGTGGCGACTTTTTTGGTGCTATTGATGATTATACAAAAGCTATAAATTTTGAACCATTGAATTATAGATATTATGAAGAAAGAGCGAAAATAAAACAGCATAATATTGGACATTTAATTTCTTCAATAAAAGATTATGTTGAAGTTGTAAAGTTGAGTCCTTATAATGATATGGCATATAAAGAAATGGCTGATATTAAAATAAAAATATGTGATTATCAAGGGGCAATAGAAGATGCTACAAAAGCGATTTCAATAAATGTAAATAATTATGAAGCTTATGAAAAAAGAGCAGAAGCCAAAAGTAAAAGTGGCGACAAAAAAGGTGCAATTGAAGATTATTTAAAAGTAATAGCTTTAATTCCAGCTAAATATAGAAGTTATAGTGATATTGCACAATGTATAAATATATTAGATAACTATGAAGAGGCAATATCTTATTATGAAAGAGCAATAGAATTAAATAAAAACGATGCTTATTTGTGGGACAATTATGCTAATGCATTAAGAAATTTTGGCAAAAAACAAGAAGCTATAAAAGCTTATGAAAAGGCAATAGAATTAAATCCTAATCATATATTTGCTTATGCAAATTTAGCTAGAACACAAAAAGATATGGATAATTATAAAGATTC
>CAMVLN010000052.1 GCA_947168325.1 uncultured Elusimicrobia bacterium
TTTTATTTTTTCTTTACCATAAAATAAATTTTCTTTTCTTATTTGTTCTATTAGTTTTAACATACCATATATTAATATTCTTCTTCTAACTAATCTATTTGGTTTTGTACTTTATGGCTAAGACATATTAACACTAATTCACCATATGCTTTTTTCCATCTTTGTAATATTTTTCTTTTACATTGAAAAATTCTTTCATTTCCTTATCTTTTTTCCTGTTGTCTTTAATTTTTCAGCTTTTTCTAATATTTCTTTCCTTTTTAATGCTGTTGTTTGTTTTTCTTTTCCTTTTCCTTCCTCCGTTCTTTTTTATCTTATCAAAAACAATCATATCTTTTTTGACTTTAACAAAAATCTTTTATTTAAAAATAAAATGTTCTATAATTTAGACCATTACATTTATAATGATTTAGGGAGATATTATGGCAATCACTTATCAAAAAGCGGGTGTAAATATTGATGCAGGAAATGAATTGGTAAAAAGGCTTAAGAAGAAACTTCCAAAGGTTGGTGGATTCGGTGGAGCTTTTCCAATAGATAGAACAAAATATAATTTAGTTAGTTCTACAGATGGTGTAGGAACAAAATTAAAGATAGCATTTTTGGTAAATAAACACGATACTGTTGGTATAGATTTGGTTGCTATGAATGTTAATGATATTGTTTGTGTAGGAGCAAAGCCTCTTTTCTTTTTAGATTATTTTGCTTGTAGTAAACTAAATGTTGATTTAGCAGAAAAAGTTATAAAAGGTATTATAGATGGATGCAAACAAGCAGGCACTCAACTTATTGGTGGGGAAACAGCAGAGATGCCAAGTTTTTATAAAGGTGAAGATTATGACCTAGCAGGATTTGCTGTAGGCATAATTGAAAAAGGTAAAGAAATTACAGGTCAAGATATTAAGGAAGGGGATATTGTTATAGGGCTTCCATCGAGTGGTCCTCATTCAAATGGGTATTCTTTAATAAGGAAAGTTTTTTCCAAAGAGGAGTTAAAAAAATATTCTAAAGAATTGCTTGCTCCTACAACAATTTATTTAAAAGAAATTTTAACAGCACTTAAAAAATTCAATAGTGGTAAAAAAAATAAATTTGTAGGTATTGCACATATTACAGGTGGAAGTTTTTATGATAAAATTAGCAGAATCTTACCGGATAATACACATGTAATAATAAATAAAGGTTCTTGGAAAGTTCCAGAAATATTTAATACAATTCAAAAGAAAGGAAATGTTTCAGACAAAGATATTTATAGAACTTTAAATATGGGTATTGGTATGGTAATATTTGTTAAACCAAAGTTTGCAAAAGAAGTTATGAAGTCGTTTAGGGGTGCAAAAGCTATAGGTTTTGTACAAAAAGGTAAAAAAGGTGTTGAAATAATATAATGAAAAAGTTATCAGTATTAATATCAGGTGGAGGCTCGAATCTACAGGCAATTATAGATAGCACAAAAAATGGAATATTAAAAGGTGTTGCAGAAGTTGTAGTTGTAATATCAAATAATCCTTTTGCTTACGGACTTGAGAGAGCAAAAAAAGAGAATATTAAAGCTGTGGCTTTGGATTATAAAAATATAGCAAAGACAGATTATGATAACCAATTATATGAATTGATAAAAAAGTGTAATGTAGATTTGATTTGTTTAGCGGGATATCTTAAAAAAATACCATGTAACATTATAAAAGAATATAAATCAAAAATATTAAATATACATCCTGCATTATTACCAAAATTTGGTGGTAAAGGGATGTATGGTCACTATGTTCATGAAGCAGTAGTTAAAGCCAAAGAAAAGAAATCTGGTCCGACAGTTCATTTTGTTGATGAACATTACGATACAGGCTCTATAATACTTCAGAAAGAAGTTCCTGTGTATGAAATAGATACACCGGATGATGTAGCTAAAAGAGTTTTAGTTCAAGAACATATAATATATCCACAAGCAATAAAAAAAGTGTTAGAAAAATATGATAATAATATGTAGGAAGTATAGGCTTTATGAAAAAATGGTTGCTTGTAGTTTTTGTGTTGGTTTGTTTTTGCACTTTTGTACAGGCCATTGAAAAAAGTGCTGAAATAGAAAAAATTACTGTAGAAAATAACAATAGAAAATAACAATAAAGGTGAAAAAACAGATATAGTTATAAACAAAGAAACTGATATTAATTGTAAAAAGGATGTTGACGATGATGAAAAAGAATCTTTAGTTGTAAAAATTGGTAAAGTTTATGCAAAGGAAGGGGAAAGAGAAAATAGTTCGGCTTGTGTCATAAATTATGCATCTGTGGAATTTTCTAGAAAATATAGAAAATATATAATAGAAATAGATTTATTTATAGGAATTGGTTTAAGTTATTTAGTTTATAATGATCTAACAGAATTCATTGTTTTATATGCTACTTTAGCTACTATAGTTTATAAAAATGATTTGGTATGTATCCTATATTTTGTTTTGGTGGAAATCTACCTATTGTTAAAAAGGATTTAGCAGATGAATATTATCATGTGGATTTGTTTAATGAGCACAATGGTTACTGGGGGATAGGTGTTGGTATAGAGTTTAAATGTTTTTTAGTAGAATTAATGTATGGTGTGAATTATTATTCGGAATTTTTTGGATATAGTAATGAAGAATATAATGTAATATCATGTGTTGCATATAGATTAAATATAGGCTATAAATTTAAAATATAGTATAGTGTTTATTAAAAAGATAGGAGAGGGGTTTGTATATGAAAAAAAATGTTGTGTTGTTATGTATGTTGTGTTGTGTGTGTCTTATATCTTCATGTGCTTCAACAAAAAAACAATGTGATGAAGTGGTTACGGATAATATTTCTGTTGGAAAAGTTCAAAGAGAAATAAAAATTGGTATGACATCCGCAGAAGTTGTTGAAATATTGGGTTCACCAAATATGGTAACAACAGATGAACAAAGAAGAGAATCTTGGGTGTATGATAAAATGTCAACTCAAATAGATTCATCTTCTTCATCTAGAGGAGTTTGGCTTGTGGTTGTAGGAGTAGGAGTTGACAAAAACAAATATAGTTCTTCTCAAAGAACATTAACAATAATAATAAAATTTGATAAAGAGGGTAAAGTTAGAGATTTTTCTTACAGAACTTCAAGTTTCTAATGAAATAAAATTATGAAAAAAATAATAGTCTTTTTAATAACTATTGTTTTATTTGCAGGTTGTATGAATTATAAAGATTTATATACTCTAGATAAAAATTATTTAGAACGAAGAAATATAGAAACAAGAATTTTTGATACACAAAATGAAAAAGAACTATTAACGGCATGTGCTCAAGTATTGCAAGATTTAGGATATACAATAAAAGAGTCGGATATTAATTTAGGTGTGATAACTGCAGAAAAAAATAGAGAAGTAGGTAATAAAGTAGGTAAAGTTGCAATGCTTATTTTACTTGGTTCTGATACAGTTTATGAGGATGTTCAAAAATTTTATGTAAATATTGTAACAACTCCTACTAAAGAAAAAGCGATAAAAGTTAGAGTGTTATTTACAAGAAAAAGTTGGGATAATCACGGAAATATTTTTTCTGTAGAACAAATTACGGATACTAAAGTTTATCAACAATTTTTTGAGAAATTATCTCAATCCGTATTTTTAACAACTAATGGTATATAATGAATGGAGAAATAGTATGAAACAATTTATTGCTGTTTTTATGCTTTTTAGTTTATTTTTTATGTTCTTTTCTTGTGCTACAACCGGTGCATTAGATTCACAACAATCTCAAGTTCAAATAAGAAATTATCAAACAAAATCTTTTGACACAAGTAATAAAAATAATGTTTTAAGAAATGTTATTGCTACTATGCAGGATTTGGGGTTTATAATTGAAAAAGCAGACGAAACATTGGGAACAGTATCAGGATATTCATTTAAAAATAAAACTAATATGACTGTTACTGTCCGTCAGCAAGGCAGACAATGTATAGTTAGAGCAAATGCTGAAATTAATAATAATGCAGTTACTGAACCTTTAGCATATCAAAACTTTTTTAATGCATTGGCACAGTCTTTATTTTTAACGGCAAATGATATAATATAGAAATTTAATAATTATAGTAAACAGTTTTATGATATTTTTTACCTTAAATTGTCTAATTTTTAGTTCTAAAATTTATAATAAAAAATTTTGTTTTAAATTTTATATGTAAAATAACTAATTTAAAATATAAAAGGATGATAATAAATGATACCAAGGTATGCAAAACCAGAAATGGAATCTATTTGGACAGATGAAAATAAATTTAAAATTATGCTTGAAGTTGAAATTTTAGCTTCAGAAGCTATGAGTAAGTTGGGTGTAGTTCCAAAGTCTGCGATAGCTAAAATAAGGGCAAAAGCAAAGATAAATAAAGGTAGAATTAATGAAATAGAGAAAACTGTAAAACACGATGTTATAGCTTTTTTAACGAGTGTTGTTGAAACCGTTGGTCCAGAGGCAAGATTTTTACATATGGGAATGACTTCTTCTGATGTTCTAGATACATCTCTTGCTGTTCAAATGAGGCAGTCTTGTTTACTTATTATAAAAGAAATAAAAGAATTAATGAAAATAACAAAGAAATTAGCTTTTAAGTATAAATATACTCCTACAATGGGAAGAAGTCATGGAGTTCATGCAGAACCTACAACTTTTGGATTAAAAGTTGCAAATTGGTATAGTGAACTTTCAAGAAGTTTAGATAGATTAAATTATGCTTTAGAAACAGTTAGTTATGGTGCAATTTCAGGTGCGGTTGGAACATTTGCACATTTAAGTCCAAAAGTTGAAGAATATGTTTGCAAAAAATTGCATTTAAAATGTGAACCAGTATCAACACAAATAGTTCCTAGGGATAGACACTCAATTTTTTTATCAACAATAGCCCATGTAGGAGCAAATTTAGAAAGAATAGCTTTAGAAATAAGACATCTACAAAGAACAGAAGTTGCAGAAGCAGAAGAACCTTTTACAAAGGGGCAAAAAGGTTCATCAGCAATGCCACATAAAAGAAACCCTATAATATCAGAAAATATTTGTGGCTTTGCAAGACTTTTAAGAGGATATGCAATAACAGCAATGGAGAATATTGCTTTATGGCATGAAAGGGATATTAGCCATTCTTCAACAGAAAGAATTATACTACCCGATGCAACAATGAGTCTGTTTTATATAATAAAAAGGATGCAATATTTATTGAGTGGATTAAATGTGTATCCAGAAAACATGAAGAAAAATTTAAATAAAACACAAGATGTAATTTGTTCTGGAACACTATTACTAACACTAGTTGATAAAGGTTTAACGAGAGAACAAGGTTATGCAATTATGCAAAGGTTGTCTTTTCTAGCAAGAGAAAAAAATATAAGTTTAGAAGAAGTAGCAATAAAAGATGAAGAAATAAGAAAATATATGAGCGAAAAAGAAATAAAAAGAGACTGTGACATTGCTCCACATTTTAAAAATGTAGATTATATATTTAAAAGAGTTTTTAAAAAATAATCTATAGATTTATATTTAGATAAATAGATTTGTATATACATAATAAATGTATCTAAACAGAGATTTTTTATAGGAAACGATAAAAATAGAGGTTTTATATAAAAATTTTATTGTCATGTGTTCTTGTTAATTATTTTATAACTATGTAGTTGTTATAATCAAATTTTGCAAATTTTTCACAAAATTTTTTAATTTTTTTTAAATAAATAAGTTATACTATAAGCAAAGAGGTAAGTAGTTAAATAAAATTAAGGAGGTGTAGCCATGAACAAAGAAATAGTGTCTTTTGTCTTGGCAACAGTGTTAAGTGTAGGTCTTGGAGTTGGTAGTGCTTTTGCAGCTTATGATGAGTATGCACAAGAGTTTAATAAGTCTTACGGTGATGGTGTTGGAACTAAAACAATAATGGTTGGTTCTACAAAGAGTAATGACTTAGTTGGAAACATCACAACAATGTTTGGTTATTATGCAGGAACTTTAGTTTCTGCTACATCTGCAGGAGGAAATGTTACTTTGTATGATTCTTCAGGTGCAAGGTTTTCTGTAACAGATGTAGGTAATTCCTGGAATGTTACTAGTGTTAATTTTAAGGCTTCTGATTTTGATGTTAATGAAATGAATAGTAGAGTTGATAATGAAAGTTTGAGTGAAGATGAGAAGGAAAATATTAAAAGAGATTTAGAGACACGAATAACTGCAGAAGTAAGAATAAAGGCAGAAGAAAATGCTAGAACAAAAATAGAAGAAGAAGTAGAAAAAAATTTTGTAAAAGGAAAAGATGAAGAAGGAAACGACATAGAGGAAACAGATTCGCAATTTGCAGAAAGGAAAGCGAGAGCTGTAAATGATAAAGTAAAACAAGCAGGACAAGATGCAGTGGATACGGCGAACAAAAATGGTAGTATAGCAAGTGAAGTTGAAAGTAGAAGAGCTTCAGCAGAGGCTATAGCACTAAAAAATAAGCAAGATAAAGTAAAGGCTGATTGGTTTAATGAGACAATGATAACAATGGGTGTAAATCCACAGGTGTTAAAGCAAATAGCAACCGATCCTGATACAGGAGCAATTTTAAGTGCAAATACTTTTAGTAATGCAGACGAAACACCTCAAATATATAAATGGACAGATAGTGAAGGAAAAGAACATTCAAAGATATTTGTGCAAGGAGATCACAAACTTGCTGATGGTACCGGCGATTATTTGGAAACACATATCTCTGCGGAATTCATTGATAAATTAGTAGAAACTTTAAATAGTGGAATTAATATGTCTGGTTCAATTCAATTTGGTGATACTTTTAGTGGACCAACTTTAGTTGTTTCTCAAAATGGAAAAACTATGGCAACATATCAATCTGATTCTTCTATGAATGGGGGACTTATTCCCACATCCTTGTATAGATATGATGAAAAAGGTTTTGTAAATGGTGTTGAAATTGTAACTTATAATGCTACAAATACAGATAATGGTTTTATGACACTTGAACCGACCGTAAATTATACGAAAATATCTTACAATAAAAATGGTGTAAGAACGGATACTGCATATCGGTTTAGTGAGTTTTCTACAAATCCTGAAGATGTTTTAAAAAATGGCAAAGTTGGAACAGCTGTAAAAGTAGAGGATAAAACTGTTAAAGGTGATGATGGTAAAGATAAAATAGAGGAAGAAAATCCAGTAAAAGATCAATTAAAAAATTACGATGCTTTAAAAGTATCAGAAACAAGATATACTGCAAATAATTCTATTTTAAGTAGTATAGATTACACATCAGGTAATACAACATACTATGGAGGGGATGGGCAACCGAGATATGTTAATAATGATTTAGGAGTAACTATTGGTATCTATACTTACACTGCCAATGGTGTAGCGAGCTCTTATTTTAATGCTGAAGGGCGGGATAGTGAAGGTAAAAAAGTTGGAACAACTACATTCTTTGATGAATGGGGTAGGCAACTGTTTAGTGCTGTAGGAAATAAAGATCTTTCATCTCAAAAAAATAACTTGGTAGCTGAATATGAAAAGGGATTGAAAGATGGTTTTAAGGGAACTCTTTATCAATATGAAAATGGTGAAGCAAAATTGATTGATGGTTCAGGAACAACTATAAGCAATATACAAATATATGCAGATCAAATTTTAGATACTAATAACCAAGCTATTATGACAAACGGTTATCTTGACATGAAAAAGGTTAATAGCTATGTAACGAATTCAAAAAATGATGTTAGTAATATTCTTAACAAGAGCATAAATTTGGATAGATTTGGCTTTAAAACAAATATGATACAAAGAGCACTTATTTATTCAAATGGACCTTCTACTGTTTTGTTTCAAGCAACAATTGGTACAGGTGGAGCTCTATCTGCAAAAGAGCTTATTGAAGAAAATATAGAACAACTAGTGGAAGATGGCAAATTAACAGAAACAACAGTGGATAAAGTAGAAACATCTTTAAGTACACAAGTAACTGCGAATGAAACGAAAGGAGGTAAATTTAATGATTATACCAAAACTGGAGATGTTTTAAGTGATAATTCTGTCTATACAGGTTCGGATTATGTTTATTCTTGTTCTTCTTATAGAAGTGTTTACTATTCAGGTATAGTATTTTATGGTGGAGCAGCAGCTTATGGGACATTTGCTAAGCAAATTACAGATATTATAGGAGCTACAAAAACAGAAGAAAAAAATATACAAAGAAATTTAACTGTAGGTGGTACGAAAGTTACAGATCCTGCAGTTGAAGGGACATTGTTTCCAGAGGGAGCAAGTGAAAATGAAATTTTAACAATGGCTGAAAATTTGGGTATAGATGTTAATGATGAAAAGGCTATGGACGATTTAAGAAATGGGTTCTATACAGATAAAGAAACAGGTAAAACTTATGCTATAGTCAATGCTTCTTCTATTAATATAATGGATGGGTCTGGTTTCCAAGTTGCAAAAGGGGAAACAGTTTTTGTTGAAATTGATGCTGGGACCAGAAGCTTAATAGAAACTCAATTCCAAAAAACAGGTGATAGAAAGATTATGTTTATGGGTGATGTAAGGGAAGGGGTTTCAAAAGATGCAGATGGTAAAGTATATTTGACTATGACAATGAATACTTCATATGGTGATGGCTTGATACAAGGAAATAAGGCTGTTCAAGAAGCAAAAAATGAAATAATGTTAGTTTCTGTAGGAGCAGCTGTTGTAAACGGTGCAGATATAGGAGAACTTCAATCTAAATTGGAATCATATAACGAGATAAATGGGACAAATTTTACAATGGAAAAAGCTTCAAGTTCTTATGAAGAAGCTAAAACTGACAGTAATAAATCCTGGATAATAACAAATACTAATGAAAATATGATTTTCTTTGATAACCAAGCTTATGATTATAGAGCAGGTTGGAATTTGTTAGTAGGCAAAGCCGTATTAACAACTTCTGCTGATGAAAACAAGACACCGGCTTTATTTTAGAAACAAACAAATACTAAATAAAAAAGAGAGTGGATTATAAAATTTTATCCACTCTCTTTTCTTATTCTTTTTGAGAAAATAAGTTAGAATAAATTAAATCTTTAGAATACTGAAACAACAAAAAAATAGTCTAAAAAAATCTAATAAAAGATATGAAATATAAAAGATTTTAGAATAGATAAACTGTAGATTGAACAGAAACAAGGATAGAATACCCTCGTTGAAGAGTATACTGTATGTGAAGATAAAAGGTTTTATCTATTGTGTTTTTAAAAATATAAAATACATAATTTTTTATTTGAAAAACTAATATATTTGAATGGGAATGAAAAGGGTATCTTATTTTTTATTTTGTAACAAATTTTAGAGAAATATTTACAAATAAAAAATGTAATGTTTTTATTACAAATAAGATGGTACAAGAAATATATTGATTACATAAATGTGGTATGGCATTTAAGTTGTTTTGATAAAATATAAACGATAAAAAATAAAAAAGATAATAAGTTTTTGTAACAATCAACAAAAGAAGGCTATAGAATAGATAACAAAATAATAATTAAATTGAGAAAAAGAGTAAAAAACAAATGTATATAGATTTAATGTTGATTTTGATAATTTAATAAAATTAGAAGATGGCGAAGAAATGAGTAAAATGATAGTTGGAAAAGCATTAAAAAATAATGAAGAATTTCAAAAT
>CAMVLN010000053.1 GCA_947168325.1 uncultured Elusimicrobia bacterium
GAAATTTATGGGCAAGGTGGAGAACCATTGATTTTACCTTATATGAAAACAATTTTACAAAAAACATTAAAAAAAAAACATTTAAAACAGACTATTATTAGTAATTTTCAAGTTGTTAGTGATGAATTAATAGAGTTAATACTAAAAAATAATACAGATTTAATAATATCTATAGATTCTCAAAACAAATCTACTTATGAAAAAATTAGAGTTGGTGCAAGTTTCGACAAACTAATAGCAAATATTAATAGATTAAATTATTTTATAAAAAGCTTTAAAAAAAATTTCTTTGTTACAGTTAATTTTGTATTGATTAGAGAAAACTATAAAGAATTAGTAGATATGGTTTATTTTATAAAAAAATACAATTTTAAGACATTGGCAATAATAAAAGATTCAAGACCTGTCGGTCATAAAGCTTGTTTTTCTGATGCAGAAAAACAAGAAATTAAGATTTTGCTAGATAAAGCAAAATTTGTGGCAAAAGATTTGGGTGTAGAAATAATTTTATTAAAACTTGATAATAATAAAAATGACTGTAAAAAAAATATTATTGGGGAAAATATTTACAAAAAAGATAGACTATTTTGTCACTTACCTTGGTATAAGTTGACAATTTCATATGACAAAACAGTATCTGTAGATTGTTTTTGTAAATCTAATTATAAAATAGATATGAATAAAGTAAAAACTATAGAAGATATATGGAATTTATCTGCATTCGTAAAGCATAGAACAGCCATTTTAAAGCATGATATAAGTTTATGTGATACTACATGCAGGAATTTGGATTACAATTACAGGTATAAATAATCAGTTGGAGGTAATATGAGACATTTTGATATAGAAATGAATAATTTAAAAAAAAAGCTTTTGGATATGGCAGAAATAGTTCAAGAAATGATAAAATTTTCAGTTGATATGATAGTAAAAAGAGATATAAATTTATCACAAGAAGTTTTTAATAGAGAAAGAGAAGCTAATCTTACAGAAATAGTAGTAGACGATACATGTTTAAAACTCATAGCTTTAAATCAGCCCGTGGGTGCAGATTTGAGATTTATTACTTCAGCAATGAGAATAAATAGTGATTTAGAAAGAATGGGAGATGAGGCAGTAAATATTTGTGAAATAGGTGAAAATTTATTAAAGTATCCAGATTTAAAACCTTTAATAGATATTCCTAAAATGGCAAAAACAGTTGTAGCTATGGTTATAGATAGTATTTGTGCTTTTAATACAAGTGATGCCGAACTTGCTGATACAGTGCTATCCAAAGATGATGAAGTAGATGAGTTAAAAATAACAATTATAAAAGATTTATTGGAATTTATGACAGATACTTCAGATAAAACTATGTTGATTAGAGCAATGGATTTGATGTTTATTGCAAAAAATCTTGAAAGGTTAGGAGATCATGCAACAAATATTGCAGAGGATGTAATATTTATGGTTCATGGTAAGGATATAAGGCATTTAAGAAGTTTTTAATAAGAAAAATATCATATATGGTACATATTTTGTAACTTTTTAATATTGTATTGTTTATCCAATTTTTTGTTTTAGATAAAAACTAATTTTTATTTTTTAAATGATAAAATATGATTTTAGTATTATTTATTATAAAAATTGAAATTTAACAAAAATATGTATATAATCTTCATTATATTAATATAGGGGACTGTAATGAGTATAAAAAAAATACTTATTTTTTTGTTGATTTTATTTTTAAGATTTCCTTGTTTTGCAGAAACAAAATATACACATAGTGCTATAGATAATATATTAAATAGAAAAAGTATACGAAGTTTTTCTAATAAAAAAGTGGAACAGGAAAAAATAAACTTGATTTTAAAGTCTGCAATGGCAGCTCCAAGTGCAATGAATAAGCAACCTTGGGAAATTATCGTTGTGACAGATAGTAAAAAATTAGAACAAATTGCAAAAGATATTCCAAATGCTTCTTATAGTAAGACTTCACAGCTTACAATAATTGTTTGTGGTAATACAGATATTAGTGAAAAATTTTGGCTTCAAGACTGTTGTGCTATGACAGAAAATATTTTATTGGCAGTTGAAGGTTTAGGATTGGGAGCAGTATGGTGTGCAGTTTATCCGTTTGAAGATAAAGTAGAAAAAGTAAAGAAACTATTTAATTTACCTGAAAATATTATTCCATTAAATGTTATACCTATTGGATATTCTGCAATAAAAGAAAAGCCAAAGCAAAAATATGATTCTAAAAAAATTCATACTAATAATTGGTAATGAATATTTTATGTAATGTAAAAATACTCATAGTAGTAATATGGAAGAAATAATGTCAGAAGAAATAAGTATTTATTACGATCAAGATGCAGACTTAAATTTATTAAAAGACAAAACAATAGCCATTTTGGGATATGGTAGTCAAGGTAGACCACAGGCATTAAATTTAAGAGACTCTGGTTTAAATGTTATAGTAGGTCAAAGGATAGGCTCTGTACATTATAAAAATGCTATAAAAGATGGTTTTAAACCTATAAGTGTTGTGGAAGCTGTTAAAAAAGCTGATTGGATACAAATGATGTTGCCTGATGAAAAACAAAAGGATATTTGGGAAAAAGATATTTTACCCAACTTAAAAGAAGGTGCGATTGTTTCTTTTGCTCATGGATTTAATATCACATTTAAACAAATTATTCCACCAAAGGATATTGATGTTGTTATGATATCACCAAAAGGTGTAGGTCCCAAAGTTAGAATACAGTATCTTAATAATTATGGTGTTCCATGTTTGATAGCAATAGAGCAAAATGTTAGTGGCAAAGCAAAAGATCTAGCTCTTGCTTATGCAAAAGGCATTGGCGGAACTAGAGTTGGGGTTTTAGAAACTACTTTTAAAGAAGAAACGGAGTCTGATTTATTTGGAGAACAAGTAGTTTTGTGTGGCGGAGTTATAGAACTTATAACTGCTGCTTTTGATACTTTAGTTCAAAATGGTTTTAAACCTGAGATGGCATATTTTGAATGTTTTTACGAACTAAAGCTTCTTACAGATTTATTGTTTGAAAAAGGGATATCACAAACAAATTTAGCTATTTCAGATACCGCAGAATATGGAGAATATGTTTCAGGTAAGAAAATAATTACAGATGACACAAAAAAAGCAATGAAAGAAATTCTTGATAAAATTAGATCAGGTGAGTTTGCTAAAAATTGGATAGCCGAAACAAAAGCAGGTAAACCATATTTATTGAAAGCAAGACAAGCAATTGCTCAAAGGAAAATAGAATTGGTTGGAAATAATTTAAGAAGGATTCTGAGAAAAGAACAAGGGTAATTTAATGAAAAAAATTTTTTTAATAGTTTTGAAAATATTTGTGATATTGACAATATTGTTTATTGCTGTATATTTTTCTTTTAATTTTATTATGTCTGCTTTTGTTAGGGAAAAAAAAGAAGTTTTAGTTCCAGATTTGCAGGGTAAAACTTTGGTTGAATGTTTAGATATACTTTCACAGTCAAAACTTGCTCTAATGAGAGAAGGAGCAGAATTTAATCAAGATGTTCCAGAGGGAACTGTTATAAGGCAAATTCCACCAGCAGGAATGAATGTTAAAGAGGGTAAAATTATTAAGATTACCATAAGTCAAGGAGGAGAAATAGTTTATGTTCCTGATTTGAAGGGACAAACTATTAGATCTGCGGTAATTTCTTTAAGAGCATTAGGCCTTGTACTAGGAGAACTTTCAAAAAAATATTCTATAAAATATGAAGAGGGAATTGTTTTGAGTCAAGATCCAATTGCTGGCTCAACTATAGAAAAAGATGCTTCAATAAATGTTTTGGTTTCAAACGGTGTTCCTCAAGATGGAACAATTTTAATGCCAGATTGGTTTGGTAAATTAGCAGAAGATGCAAAGAATTGGGCAAAAGAAGAAAATTATGATGTTGAAGTTATATCCAAGAAAACAACACTGGTAAATCAAGGAGAGATATTTAAACAAAAACCTGATTTTGACGAAAAAATAACTAAAGATACAAAAATTATTTTTTATGTTGCCGATGAAAAAAGTTCATTTAAACTTGAAGAAAAAACTTTTAAATATGTTGTTCCTGATGGAAAAGAAAATAAAAGAATAAGGCTAGTTTTAAATGATGAAAATGGAGATAAAGATATTTTTAACGGTATAAGAGTTCCAAAAGCAAAAATAGTCGTACCTATAAAAGTTAATGGTAAAGCAAAAGTAAAGGTTTTTATTAATGATATTTCCATAGAGGAAATAGATTTATAGTTATGAAAAAAATTTTGATAGCTCCTTCAATTTTATCTGCAAATTTCTCAAATTTAGAAAAAGATATATGTATGGTAGAACAAGCAGGAGCAGACTGGCTTCATATAGATGTTATGGACGGGCATTTTGTTCCTAATATTACAATTGGTCCAGTTGTAGTAAAATCAATTAAAAAAACTACAAAGATGTTTTTTGATGTACATCTTATGGTAACAAATCCTGAGAAATACTGGGAAAGTTTTTATAATGCAGGAGCAGATTTAATAGTTTTTCATAACGAAATTTTATACGATAAAAAATTTTTGGTAGATGAGATAAAAGAAACAGGAATAAAAGTTGGAGTATCAATAAAACCGGAAACATCTGTTAAAGCTATTTTAGAAATTTTGCCATTTTTAGATGTTGTTTTAATTATGTCTGTTGAACCTGGTTTTGGTGGACAATCTTTTATGTATGATATTGTCAATAAAATAACAGATTTAAGAAAAATTATAGATAATAAAAAATATAATTGTTTAATAGAAATAGATGGTGGAATAAATTATAAAACAGCTAGAATATGTGTAGATGCAGGAGCAGATGTTTTAGTTAGTGGAAGTTATATTTTTGAAGCTCAAAATCCACAACAGATTTTAAAAGATTTAAAGAATATATAATGTTTTTATATAAATCAAAAATATTATTTGCAATGTTTGTTTTGTATATTTTTATTGTGCATACTATTTTGTTTGGACAAGATGAAAATATTATTGAAAGAAGTTTAATAACCCAAGAGCAAAAACAAGAATATCAAGAAGATATAGAAGATGTAGAAGAGTTAAAAGAACCATTATACAATAAAGATTTAGTTATAGAAACTAAAAATAATGTTTCAAAAGATGAAATTATTGAAGCAGATGAATATTTAAATAATGCTATATATTCTTGTAGTCAAAATAATTATAATGATGTTGGTGTCAACTATCATAAGTTTTTAGAGAAGCTAAATTCTTTAGATTTAAAACCAGGAGAAATAGAATATTTATTAACAGATTGTGAAAATATTTTAAAAAAAATAAAACATATTAATGGTTTTGATACAAATAAAAATCATATAAATAGAGATGCAGCTTTTGAGATTTCTATGGAATATGATGAAGAAATTTTAAATAAATGGATTAAGTTTTATACAACAGGGAAAGCTGCAAAGAGTATTAGACTTGCTCTTGAAAGAAGTGGAAAATATAAGGACTTAATATCATCTACATTAGAAGAATTTAATTTGCCACAAGAACTACAATATCTTCCAATAATTGAAAGTTTATTTAATAATAATACAATTTCAAGGGCAAAGGCTGTGGGTATGTGGCAAATAATGGCACATAGAGGACAAGCTTTGGGATTACAAATTAATTATTGGGTAGATGAAAGAAAAGATCCAGTAAAAGCTACAAGAGCTGCAGCAAAATATCTTAAAGAACTTTTTATATTGTTAAATGACTGGCATTTAGCTTTATCTGCATACAATAGAGGTGAGTATGGAATTATTAGAGATATGAAATATTCAAATTCAGCTTCTTTATTAGATATGAAACAAAGAAATGCTACTCCAAAAGAAACTCAAAATTATATTCCTCAATTTATTGTTGCTGTAAAAATTGCAAATAATCCAGAGGAATATGGATTTACAAATTTAAATTATCAAGAACCTTTAGAATATGATACAGTTATTATCAATAAAGTTATAGACTTAAAAGTTATTGCAAAATGTGTTGGAGTAACAGTAGAAGTAATAAAAGAACTAAATCCATCAATACTTGCATGGTGTACTCCTCATGGATATAAAAATTTTGAATTACATTTGCCTTATGGTACAAAAGAAATATTTTTAGAGAATATTTCTAAAGAAAAGGAATTAAACCCTAATCCGGGATTTATAAAATATAAAATTAAAAAGGGTGATTGTTTAGAAAACATTGCAAAAAAATTTAAAACTACTATTAAATCAATCAAAGAAGATAATCCAAAATTAAAGAAACAAAAATATTTGCAACCTAAACAGATTCTTATCATCAGGCCAGGTAGAAAATATTATAAATAGGTAAATTATGAGAATAGTAATAAAAATAGGAACCAGCACACTTGTAGATAAAAGAGGAAAACTGAGTACTATTTATATAGATTCTTTTGCCAAAGAAATATCAATGTTAAAACAGAGTAAAGATATAGATGTTATTTTGGTAAGTTCTGGAGCAATTGGTACAGCAATGGGATATTTAAATTTAAACAAAAAACCAAAAGAATTAAGAAAAAAACAGGCACTAGCATCAATTGGACAACCTTTAATAATGCAAGCATATAGAAAATCTTTTGAAGCATTTAATTTAACTGTTTCTCAGATATTGCTCACAAGATATGATTTTGATGATAGACAAAGGTATATAAATATTAGAAACTCTATAAATGAACTTTTAAATATGAAAAATGTTATTCCTATAATAAACGAAAATGATACTATTGCAATAGATGAAGTAAACTTTGGAGATAATGATACATTGAGTGCTGTTGTCGCTTCCGAAGTTCAAGCAGATATGCTGTTTATTTTAACAGATGTTGATGGCTTTTATAATGGAGTTCCTGGAAAATCAGCAATAATATCAAAAATTACAAAAATAACAGATGAATTGTTAGAGTTGGCAAGTCCAGTATCTAGTAGTGGAAAAGGGCAGGGTGGAATGTACACAAAACTTGTTGCTGCTAAAATTGCTACAAGTTCAGGAGTTACAACCTTTATTATAAATGGCAAAAAAATAAATTTGATTTCAGCTGCTGTTAATGGACAAACAGTAGGAACAGAATTTGTTCCCACAAAAGCATTACAATTAAGAAAAAGTTGGATTGCTTTTGGAAAAAAAGCTAAAGGTTATGTTTTGATTGATGCAAATGCAACTGTTGCCATAAGAAATAAAGGTAAAAGTTTATTATCTTCAGGAATATTAAATACAGAAGGAAATTTTAATAGAGGTGATACAATAAGTGTTGTAGTGTTAGATCCTATAGAAAAACAAAATATAGAAATTGCTAGAGGTTTATCTAATTACAATTCTATAGATTTATTAAAAATTATAGGTAAAACAACAACACAAATAAATCAAGAATATCCTGAAATGTTATGTGAAGAAGTTATTCATAAGGATAATTTAGTGATAATAAAATAAAAACGAAATAAAAAATGAAATTAAAAGAAAAGGTTTATAAAAAAAACAAAATTTATACTGGAATAGCTGTGGATTTTTATAATGATGAAATTATTTTGCCAAATGGTAAGAAAGCAGTAAGGGAATACATAAATCATCCAGGAGCAGTTGCAATAGTTCCTTTCGTAAATAAGGAAGATATTATTTTGGTAAGACAATATAGATATCCTGTTGATAAAATAACTTACGAAATTCCAGCAGGTAAACTTGACCATGATAAAAAAGAATCTTTGTTAAATTGTGCAAAAAGAGAATTAAAAGAAGAAACCGGATATAGCACAAAAACAATAAAAAAGCTTATTTCTTTTTGGCCATCAAGTGCATTTTCAAATGAAAAACTTATTATTTATGTAGCAAAAAATTTAGTTAAAGGAAAAGCAAATCCTGATGCGGATGAATTTATAGAAAATTTAGTAGTACCATTTAAAAGAGCTTTACAAATGGTAAAACAAGGAAAAATAAAAGATTCTAAAACAGTAATTGCTTTACTATATATTGCATCAAAAATATAGTTAAAAAAGATATATGCAAAATCAAGAAAAATCAATTGGAGCTTTTTTATATAAAATAGAAAATAATAAAATATTTTTTTTGCTAATATATTCTAAAAGAAACAGGGAGTGGGGTTTTCCTAAAGGACATGCTAATGTAGGTGAAACTGAACTAGAAACAGCAAGAAGAGAAATTAAAGAAGAAACTGGTATTATAGATATAAATTTTAAAAAAGGTTTTCGTTGTGTAGATATATATAAGATTAAAGGAGCTTTGGATTTTACAAAAAATAAAATAATTGATAAAATTGTAGTGTATTATATTGCAAAAACTAATTCTGATTTTATTGGCTGTTGCGACGAAGAGATTGATGAAGGCAGGTGGTTAGAGTTTAAAGAGGCAATTAGCTGTTTAAAGTATACTAATCAAAAAAATTTATTAAAAGAGGCTTGTAGATTTATTAAGAAATGGGAGGAAAAGTAATGAATCCAGTGTTAAATAAAAAAACATTTAGTAATTTATCTTATGAACAAGAAGCAATGACAGTAAATGGTGTAATAAATAAAAGTTTTGTTTTGTGGTTAGTATTAGCAGTTGGTGCATATTTTGGATGGGCATATCCTTCTGTTACTGCTCCATTGTTAATGCCGGCTATACTTATAGCATTAGTTTTGTCAATTATAATAGTTTTTAAAAGAAATACAGTTGCTTTGCTTTCTCCTTTTTATGCTTTTTGTGAAGGTTTAGTTTTGGGAACACTTACATTGTTTTTTGAAAAAGATTATCCTGGTATAGCTTTTAATGCAATATTTCTAACAATAACAGTTTTGTTTTGTATGTTAGCAGCTTTTAAAGCAGGATTTATAAAAGCAACAAATAAATTTTATTTGATAGTATCAGTTTCAACTATAGCAATATGTTTGTTGTATGTTGTTGAATTGATATTATCTTTATGTGGAGTAGCAGGATTTAATTTTATTACAGCTTCTACTCCATTAGGAATTGCATTTAGTGCTTTTGTTGTTATAATAGCAGCTCTTAATTTGATAATAGATTTTGATATGATAGAACAAGGTGTTAGTTATGGTGCCCCAAAGTATATGGAATGGTATGGTGCATTTGCTTTAATGGTTACAATAGTATGGTTATATCTAGAAATTTTAAGACTTTTGAGCAAAATAAGAAGATAGATGGCTATAGATTTATCAAAAACTGTGTTTTTTATATCCCAAACAAAACCAGAATTATTGCCACAGTGTATTAGTGAAGTTGCTTTTGTAGGAAGATCTAATGTAGGTAAAAGTTCTGTAATAAACTCTGTTTGTAAAAATAAAAATCTTGCTAGAACTTCAAAAACTCCTGGCAGGACAAGAGCAATAAATGTTTTTACTTCTTCTAAATGTAGATGGATAGTTGATTTACCAGGGTATGGTTTTGCTAGGGTTTCAAATAAAGAAAAAGAAGTTTGGAAAGAAATGATAGAGCGATATATCACATCTAGAAAAACATTAAGAATGGTATATATTATTATAGATTCTCTTGTAGGTCCTACAGAGCTTGATTTTATGATGATAGATTGGATAAAAAATTTAAAACTTCATTTTAAAATAATTTCAAATAAGACAGATAAAATTTGTAATTTAGATTTAAATTTATTAAAAGATAA
>CAMVLN010000054.1 GCA_947168325.1 uncultured Elusimicrobia bacterium
ACATCATAAAACTATAATGGTTATACTTGCTTTCTTATGTATAGTTGCAATAATTCCTATGGTAAAAACTATAGGTGGTGAATTTTTCCCTGAAGAAGATTCTGGGAAAATTCAAGTTCAAGTTAAAGCAGAAGAAGGAACAAGTTATACTGATATGAAAGAAATTTTGGGGCAAATAGAAACCGATATTAGAAGGCTTCCTTATATCAAAAGTGTGTTATTGATTGCAGGTAAAGGTGGAGATGGTTTAAGTTCTTTCTCAAATTCAAGCCCTACAAATAAAGGTTATTTAGAAGTTGAATTGGAAGATAGAACAAAAAGAAATAACATAAGTACAAAAAAATATATTAAAACAGTAAGAGAAATGTTAGAAAAATATGATGGACTTAAAATTTCTGTTTTAGTTAGAAGTGAAGGTGCAGGAAATGGAAATAAAGCGGCACAATTAAGTTTGTTAGGCCCTGATTTAACAAAATTGATAGGGTATGCAAATGCTGTAATGAATAAGTTGTCACAGGATGTAAGATTTAGAGATTTGGATTTATCTGTGGATTTAGCAAAACCTGAATATAAAGTTGTTATCAATAGAGATAAAGCTAATAATTTAGGTGTTAATGTTACAGCAGTAGCAGCTGCACTTAGAACTATGGTTGGCGGGGAAGACGATATTACAAAGTACAAAGAAGGTGATGAACTTTACGAAGTAAGGGTAAGAGTTGCAGAACAGTATAGGAATACAAAAGAATCGATATCAGCTCTTATGATACCTGCAAGAATAAATGATTCTGATACTGTAGTAAGGCTTGATAGTATTGCTGAAATAGAAGAAGGTGTAGGACCAAGCCAAATTAATAGAGCTGCAAGGCAAAGAGAAGTAAGAGTAGAAGCAAATTTAAATGGTCTTGATACAAGAACTGCAATACAACTAATGCAAAGCACATTTAAATCTTTAAATCCTGAGCCAGAGTATACAATACAACAAAGTGGTATGGCAAAAGAAATGGGTAAAATGTTTGTTGCATTTATGCTTGCTTTTGTTTTAGCATTCATATTTAAATATATAATTCTTTGTTGTTTAATGGAAAAATTTACACATCCTATAGCTATTATTGTAAGTTTACCTTTAACAATACCTTTTGCACTTTTTGCACTTATGGTAACAGGACAAACACTAAATATTTTCAGTTTATTAGGTATGTTTATGTTGGTAGGAGTTGTAAGTAAAAATGCTATATTGCAAACGGATTATACAAACCAGTTAAGAGCAAGAGGATATGGAAGAACCAAAGCAATACTTGAAGCAAATAAAGTAAGGCTTAGACCTATTTTAATGACTACTCTTACACTTATTGTTTCAATGATACCTATGATGATTTCTAATGGAGAAGGAGCTGATACAAGAAGAAGTTTAGCAATTGTTATTGTTGGGGGGCAGTTATTATCGTTGCTTGTTACTTTGCTTATGACACCTGTAACCTACATTTTAGTTGATTCTATAGGTGATTGGATAAAGTATAAAATTTATAAAACACCTATACCAAAAGATAAAGATTCTGAAATTATTTTAGATGAAGTTCCTGAAATATAAAAAGTTTTATGTTTATATCTAAAATAAGAATAATATTTTTAATAAATAAAAAATAGTAAAATAAGTGTGATATTGCAGAAAATATAAAAAATAATATTAAATTTAAATTGATATTATCAGAAATTGTTTTGTTGAGCTTTTGTAAAATAAAAATGATTATAAAAGTAGATTTTATAGAAATAGAGAATATAAAAGCGAAACCACAATCTAAGAAAGATTTATTTTATTTGTGGAACAAAGTTGCAAAAAGTTATATAGAACAAAGGATTTTACAATATAAAAATGTTTTCATAAAAGGCAACGATGAAGCAATTTTTGCGGAACTTGCCTTTTGTATTTTTACTCCACAGTCAAAAGCTATTTCTTGTTGGGAAGCTGTAAATGAATTGAATAATAAAAATTTGTTGTTTACAGCAACAGCCAAAGAAATTTCTGATAACATTTATAATGTTAGATTTCATAATAATAAATCAAAGTTTTTAGTTCAAGCTAGAGACAAATTTACTATTAACGGTAAATTAAAAATAAAAGAAATTTTAAAATCTTTTAATAATCCATTAAATCTAAGAAAATGGATAATAACAAATATTAAAGGTATAGGATACAAAGAAGCTGGACATTTTTTAAGGAATATTGGTTTAGGGTTAGATTTAGCAATTTTAGATAGACATATTTTAAGAAATTTAAAATTCTATAATGCCATTGAAGAAATTCCTTCTATACTCACTCCTAAAATATATTTAGAAATAGAACAAAAAATGATGGAATTTTGTAAAGATATAGAAATACCAATGTCTCATATTGATTTACTTTTTTGGGCTATGCAAACAGGTGGAATTTTTAAATAAATTTTTGCCAAACAGCTACAAACTATTTATTATTTATTTTATTTTTTATATAATCAGCTTTTCTAAAAGATAAGAATAAATTTTATTAGTGGGGAGATATTCATAAAAATGGAAAGAGTATACAATTTTTCAGCTGGTCCAGCCGTGTTGCCAGAGGAAGTATTAAAACAAGCAGCAGAAGAAATGTTGAACTATAAAGGGTCTGGAATGTCTGTTATGGAGATGAGCCATAGAACAAAAACATATCAGGCAATTATTGATGAAGCTGAAGCAGATTTAAGAGAGCTATTAAATATTCCTGCAAATTACAAAGTTTTATTTGCACAAGGTGGCTGTTCTTTACAATTTGCATCAGTGCCTATGAACTTGATGAGAAATGGTGTTGCAGATTATATTATTACTGGACAATGGGCAAAAAAAGCTTATCAAGAAGCTCAAAAATATGGAAAAGCAAATAAAATTGCAACATCAGAAGATAAAACTTTTTCGTATATTCCAGATTGTTCTGATTTACCAATAAGTGAAAATGCAGATTATGTTTATATTTGCGAAAATAATACTATTTATGGAACGAAATTTAAAAAACTTCCTAATACCAAAGGCAAACCGCTAGTTGCTGATGTTTCGTCATGCTTTTTATCAGAACCTGCAGATATTACTAAATACGGTGTTATGTATGGTGGAGTTCAAAAAAATATTGGTCCTTCAGGAGTTCAAATACTTATTATAAGAGAAGATTTGATTGGCGAAAAACCTGCTTTAGATTGTACTCCAACAATGATGAACTGGAAAATTCAAACAGATAATGGCTCTTTGTATAATACTCCTCCAGCTTATGGAATTTATATATGTGGTTTAGTGTTTAAGTGGATAAAAAAGCTTGGTGGTCTTTCGGCAATGAAAGAACTTAACGAAAAAAAAGCCGGGCTTTTGTACAATTTTTTAGATAATAGCAAATTATTTAAAGGAACTGTGGTTAAGGAAGATAGATCTTTAATGAATGTTCCATTTGTTATAGGTAATGAAGAATTAGAAGCAAAATTTATAAAAGAAGCAACATTACAGGGACTTGTTAGCTTAAAAGGGCACAGAACAGTTGGAGGTATGAGAGCTTCTATTTATAATGCTATGCCAATTGAGGGTGTGCAAAAATTAGTAGAATTTATGAAAGATTTTGAAAACAGAAATTCATTGTAATTTTTATTAAAAGATAAAATAAAACAGCTTATTTAAATTTTTAAATAGGCTGTTTTTATTTTGCAACAAAAAAGGATCTTTTAATATTTACTAAAATATTCTTTGCTTTTGTTGTTTGTTTTTTGACAGTAAATATAGTATCATATGAAAAGAATTGAGGTAAAAAAGCTTTTATTTTTTTGTTGTTTGTAAGATTTTAATGGAGGAAATAATGCAAAGTAATCGTTGTAAAATATTTTTTTTAACATTACTTAACTTTTTATTTTTAACAACATCACTGTTGGCATTAGAAGATAATTTTGATGTAATAAAAAACCCATATAAACCGATAGTATTAAGTGATTTTTCAAATTTTTCTTGGAATGATGTTGTATTTGCAGCTTCTTCTTTTACAGAAAAAGGATTTTTGTCTACTAAGGGAATGGCTAATATCTTTCGTTGGAACGATATTTACCTTACATATTTAACAGATAGTAATACTCTACAAATAAAAAAATTGAATGTGTCAGGGACTGATGTAGAGGATTTTGTAACAATAAACAATTGTAAATTCCAAGATTTTTCTAACAGTGAGGCTGATATAGGGGTTTATGGCTGTGCAACACTATATGAAACTAATAATGATTGTTATATTTATTTTTTTAATTCACAAAAAAATTCTAATAAACTAATTATAACTAGAGTATCATTAAGAACAAAAACAGTTTCTCAACATGTTGATAATATAAAACTTATACCTATAGATGCTATTACTTATAATGGCTATATGTATATACTATCCTGCAAAGAGACAGTTGATAATTTTATTATAATCCAAGTTGATATAAGTGATTTTTCTATAATATCTACTACTTCTCTTCCAAAGAGAGACTTTTTGTTTTGGACATCATTAGCATATCAAGATAATGAATTAATTGTAGGTGGAAATTTAGGTGTATCTAATGCAATAGCTCCTATAAGGTGTAGGCTAGATTCAAATAATGGAAATATTGCTGAAATCTTATATTATACAGGGCAAAATTATCAAGGTAATAATAATTACTATGATGTTTATAACACTAAAGTTGGTGAAAGTATAAAAAACATATATGCAAGAGCACATGCATATAGATTTGATGGGAAAAATTATGTATATATGATTGGAAGAAATGCTATAAAAAATTGTCCTGGTTTTGCTGTTTTACAAAACCATACTGTTAGTTTTAAGAAATTTGGTGATAGTGATTTAAGCTTGTATGCTGGTTGTTTATATACTGATGATACAGGACTTTATATTGGATATGTAAATTCATCCGCACAAAATCAATTAGGTTTTATCAAAAGAAAACTTGATGGAAAAATTGATAGTAGTTCTAATAGATATTTTTATATCGATGAAGAGTACGACACTGTTGTTTTAAAACAAACAAATTCTATGTTAATTACTGAATTTAATGGAAATAAAAGAATGTTGATGATAGTTTCAGGATATTATAATAATATTCCAAAAACAGTTCTATATTTTCTTCCAGTAGAAAATAAATATTCTCAAATATTTTTTGATGATGATGAATATACAACAGATTCTATAATAAGTCCAAAAACATATCCAAAGAATTATGGCTCATATAGATTTAAAATTAAATATGTCAATTTTCAAAATATTCCTCTAAAATCTAACCCTATACTATATCTTTACAATAATGGAAAACTAGTAAAAAATGATGGATTTAAAATGAATCCCATTAATTATAACGATAACAATTATACTGATGGTAAAATTTATTCTTATACTTTAGATGCCTCTGAAATTGGAAAAATTAAAAGAATTGACAGTTATACATACAGAATAAAAATAGAAGATAAATTGTCAAAAGAGTTTTTTGGACCAGTTTTTTATGGTATAGCAGAAATTACAAATTATGATGGAACTTATGTTATGCCCAAAAAAAATATTAATCCTAAAGAAGATATATTTATACAGATGCAATATAATAATTTTTTAGGAAATAAAGGAATAAAACCTGCAGAGGGATATCCTAGAGTTTTTATATATAAAAATATTGATTCTACAAATCCTATAAAGGTTAACGGTAATAACTATACAGTGTTATTTCATATAGAAGATAGTATTAATGGTTATAGGGCAGATATAGGTAAACTTCCTGTTGGAAGGTATATTTATAAAATTAAAGTTAAAAATGAGCTTGGTTTTGAAAATTCTATTGATGGTATTTTTACAGTTCATTAAATATATTGTAAAAACAGAAAAAATTTTTTAAAATTTTGAAAGATAGTTTAAAAAGAAAAGTAATATAACAAATAACATATTCTTGGTATAGTGTATAGTATAAAAAGTAGAATATATAATAAAAAGTTATATTAATAAAAGTTTTATAAACTAATTCTGCTTAAAAATTTAGATGTGTTATGAACGGCTATGCCAATATTGACATTTAATTTTTTATAAACTATAATACATCATTGAATTAATGCTTCTGATGTGTGTAAGATGTGTAAGAAATTTGGTGTTTTTTCATCGTAGATAGGTAGTTATGTAATTTATAAGAATGGAGAAAAGAAATGAGAAAAATTAGGAGTTTGGTTGTTGCTTTTGTAGCAATGTTAGTCTTGGGTGGTTCAGTTTTTGCATCAAGTATAAGTACAACGACTTATATTGGAGTGGCAGACTTTACTAATGCTGGTACGGTAACTTTTTCGTTTGTACTTAAAAATGTAAGTGGAAACGGGAATGTAGCAGATAAAACAATAAGGTGGAGTACAGCAGCTTTTAATATAGGGAGCAATGATAATTGGGTTAGAGCAGATCAGTATGCGGTTGTAACTGCAAAAATTGAAAAGGCGGGTGTTAATGTTTATATGTATCAAACTAATCTGAATTCTACAAACTACAAACCAAAAAACTCGAGTGGAACGGTTCTATATAGAGGAAATTATGTAAGTTCAGGTACTGCTTGGGTTTGGGTATCTTCAGCTGCTAGTGGTTTGGTAAGACAAAATATTAAATACGAATCTGCGAATAGTGGAGATTATAGATGTTATATTCCTATAGCATATTCTCTCGTTGCAAAATCGTCGCCAACAATAACATTTGACGGAACTGATAGGATTTGGACACGTACGGATGGTACGGGGGCCGCTGCCTCCACCATCGCAGTAAGGACAGATAGATTTCTTTGTGATGTCGCTGATTCTAGTGCTGCGAAAACTGATGGAAAGGGATATCCTAATGGAAAGGGGCATTATACTAAAATTGCAAGTTTTGGGGGGCCTGTTTTTGGTTCTGACTATAAAGCCAATCAGGAGCCTATTGATTGGGGTAGTGCTGATGTTCAAGATAATACAGCATATATGTATTTTTTTGGTAATTTTAAAAATATCATGGGTAAAGATGTGTATGGTACAGATCAGTTACATGTAGTTCAAGTAACAGAGTAATGTAGTTTTTTGATATGATAGTATGCACTTGGTGTCTTGTCCAGGTGCATACTGAAAGGGTTTGGCTTCTATAGTCATTTCTGTAAAGCATTTGGGTGGAAGTCTATCAAGAAGGTTGAAAAGATTAGAAATATTTGCCCAAAAGAAAAGCAAAGTATTTGGGTGGGGATCTGTTAAAAAAGTTCTTTTTTGTTGGATTGTTTAAAAATTTTTACAATTTTATTGAAAAGAATTTCATAGTATATCAAAAGGAATTGTGTTTTGTATATAAATAAAAGTTTATTGATATTATTATTTTTATTTTTTGTAATATGCTCTGCTTATGCTGGTAACATCGGTAGAAATGTTTATGGTGTTTATTCTGAGTCATTAACAGGTGTAAATTTTGATACACATACTTATTGCGACGATAGTGTGAGAATGTGGCCAGATAATGGCATGGTTATCTCTAGTATGACGACTGGTGGTGTAGAAGAAGGACTGGTTTATGTAAGATGTAAGTTTTCTACAAGTGCTGCTTGTTGGCTTACTTTAGGTTTTGTTAATTCTTCTAATGAATCTCAAGCAAAAGATATGTCTGCTTATCATAATGGAACATTGAAGTTTTTGGTTAGAGTTAGTAGTGGTGCAGAGTGTGCTTCTATTTATATAGGTTTAACATTGAATGGTAACACATTTTTTAAACCTTTAAACGATCTTGTTGGTTTTAGTAGTAATACGATAAATAAGTGGCAAGAGGTTTCTATGGCTTTAAGTAGTACTACATCAAGCACAATAAATTACGATAATTTAGGAAAAACATCCAGTTTGTTTTCAATAAGCTCTACTAGAGCAATTAATGATAGTAGTTTTAGTTTAGATTTTGATTATATTCGATGGGTTAAACCAAACACTACTACTGATCCCGGAGATTTTAGTGTAAAACTTAAAAATCTTTCTAATAATTCTGATGTTAGTACAAGTAGTATAACATGGAGTTCTACTACATTTCAGCAAGGATGGCGAGTTGCTGAACAATTTTTAGAAATAGACTATGATGTTGATAGTTCTACTAGGAATTGGAATGTTAAACTGTATACGAATAATGGTAATAAGTTAAGAAATGGTTTGTATGCTATTAATAATGGGAAAGATTATGTTATGACTATGTGTTGGAGAGCAAGTGAAAAAGCTCTCCCATATACTGATTATAACGGAGCTCATACTTTATACATTGCTCAGGGGCATAATTCAACCGATGATTATGATTATCTTTATGATAGTGGTAGTTCTTCTACAGTTTTTGCACCGTGGTTGTATATGCAAGATTTATCTACTTTAGAAGGAGCCCCTGATAAAGATAAGGATTATTCCACTGTGATGGGACATAAAAAAGGTGGAAATAGTGGGTATCATGCTTATTCTGGTAAATATGATGATGTTTCTTACAATGGTTATTATTCAGGTAGTAAAGTAAATTTATATCTTGGTGCAAATTGTGATGTGGGTGGTTTAAAATATGAAGGAAATATTGTAGTTGCTTTAGAGTATGAATAGTTTGTTCTTTGTAAAAAATTTTTTGTTCTTTTTTATATTAGTTTTAATGTTTATATTTAAGTTAGCTTATGCTGAATTAAGTATAACACCGGCAGTTGTGAATGTTGTAGCTGAACCAATGTCTATATGTGAAAGTAAATATATCGTTACAAATATTTCAGACAATGCTGTTACAGTTATAGTGACAAAAGAAAATTGGAAAAATTTTTCAGGAAATTCTAGTGATGTTAGTGTTGATAATTGGTTGGACCTTGGAAAGAATAAATTTGACATTGCTCCTAAAGAAACAGTAGAAGTTCCTTTTAAGGTTATAACTAGTGAGAAAATGGTTGGCTCTGTTTCTGGAATGATAGTTTTTACTGTTAAAGGTGGAATGTTTAGCTTTTCTATGAAGCAGCCAGTATATGTGGTAATAAATGGTACAGAACAAGTAGATTTTAAAATAGATTCTATAACGATGGAAACTGTCAAGATAAATGGAAATTTGTACTATAATATGGTTGTAAGGAATGTTGGGAATGTACATGTAAGACATAATGGTGTTATTGAGATTTATGATAGGGAGACTGGTGATTTAATAAAGAATGTTGTTATTGAAGAGAGTTTTCCGGTGTATGCTCAGGATAGTAGAGCTTTTAATGGTGTCGTTTTGAATAGAAAGGATTTGAAAAAGGGTAAATATATAGCATTATTTAAGATAAATGCTTTAGGAAAAGAAGTTGTTAAAAGAGTGAAGTTTGAAGTTTCAGATTTAGGAGAAGTTGCAGAAGTTGGCAAATGTTTTGTGCTAAAAAAAAAAGATTTTAGAAAAAGTTTATCTTTAGTAATATATGAAATTAAGATATTATCAAAAGAATTTTTTAAAAAAGTGAAGTTTTGTTTTTGTAGGTAGGATGTTTTTTATAGTGTAATGAATTGTTGCAAAAGAAAGTAAAATAT
>CAMVLN010000055.1 GCA_947168325.1 uncultured Elusimicrobia bacterium
ACTATATTTTATGGTAAATATATGATTATCAACAATATTAACTCTATTATAATTTTTATAATCTCTATAATAAATCATACATCATATACTATGTTTTTATCTACCTTAAAAGTTCTAACTTAAAACTTCAAAGAACGAAAGAACAACTAAACATTCTTTCGTTCAACTATATTTGTTTAACTCTTAAAATGTTAACACATATGTTTTTATTTTTTCCAGTTTATATTAAAATTAAAATTTTATATTAAAACCAGCAGTTCCTGTAACTCCCGGCATTGGATAACCATAACTTAACTGATATTTATTATTATTTGTTAAGTTGTTACCTTTAATCCATAAAGAAACATATTTATTTATTTGATAATCTGCTCTTGCTCCTATTAAACAATAATCATCTAAATAATTTCCTGTTTCACATAATGTTGTTGTAACATAAGAAACATCTGCGGAGATTTTTAGTTCTTTTATAGGTTTAACTGTTAAAACATAATTCAAAGTATGCATAGGTTTATAAATTAAATCTGTATGATTTTTGGTATCTTCTGCTCTTAAATATGTATAATTTAATTTATGTTTAATATCTTTTGTCATATTATAATTTGCTTCAACTTCATAACCATACTGCTTCGTTTTATCTATATTCTGTGCTTGATACTGCCATCCACCAATATCAACATTTTGAATCAAATTATCTGTTGTAATATAAAAGCCTGTTAAAGCAATGCCTACAATTCCATTATTATATTCAACTCCTAAATCACTTGAAACTCCTTTTTCAGGTTTTAAATTAGGAGCAGGAACATACCATGTATTATCCCCAAAAAGCTGTCCAAATGTAGGGGCACTCCATACTTTACTTACATTACCTGAAAGTTTTATTTTATCGGTAAGTTTGTAAACTGCAGAAAGTGCAGGGGTAGAAACATCGTCATAATCTGTATTTTGGTCTGCCCTTACTATAGGTATCAAAGTTAAATTTCCAATACTAATAAAACCTTGAACATAAACTGCAGCATTTTCTCTATTTCTATTTATTTTTTCATTATTATACAGTAAATCTTTTTGCTTAAATTCTGTCTTTTCCCACTCTAACCCAATTGTTAAAATATCTTTATATGTAACATTGCTTTTAAATCCGGTATTTATTGTGTTATACGAATCAAAATAAAAGTTTGGAATATCTCCTGCTTTTCTCATATAATTTGCATTATATCCTGAAATCTGAACTTTAAAATCTTCAAATTTTGTATTGTAATCTAATTTTAAATAATTGTTGTCTTCAAATTGTTTTGCTGTATCAGATGGATAAGTTATTGAGCCAGGATTTCCTATATCTGCATTATATGCTTGACCGGATAAAACAAATTCTGAATTTTCTGTAGGTTTTAAAGCTATCTTACCAAAAATATTTTTAGAATCATAAAAAGAATTTTTTCTATAACCATCAGAAGATAACATTGAAGGTGCTACCAATATAGATATAACATCATTTGCATAAGCCCCTGTTATACCTAAATTTATGGTATTAAATGTTCCATAAGAAAAATAAGGATTAACATTAGGTGTTAAAGGTGTAGCTTTTTTTGTAATAACATTTATTACACCACCAAAAGCTCCGGTTCCATAAATTGCAGCACCAGATCCTCTTATAATTTCAACTTTTTCTATCATATTTGCAGGAATTGATGTAAAATCTGCTCCACCACCTGTTCCTATATCATTTACAGGTCTTCCATCCACTAAAACTAACACCTGTCCTGCAGTAGAACCTCTCATATATATAGATTGAGATTGTCCCAACGGCCCATAATTTTTGTAAGAAATACCTGCTTCACCATCGACAATTTCACCTAAATTTTTTGCATTTTTTTCTTTAATTTCTTTTTCGGTAATAACAGTTAAATTAGTTGTTAAATCTCTTAATGGTTCTGCCTTTTTGGTTAAAGATAAAAACACTTCTCCTTCATTATAATCTGCTGCACCTACCGTTTGGGTAAATGCAGATATTGCTAAACTTAATACTGCCAATAAACTTATAAATTTTTTCATTTCTTTAATTTTCTCCTTAAAAAACACTTTGTTTTGTTACAAGTTAAATGATTGAAAAACATAATGCAAAAAAATTCAAAGCAATTTTTATTTAAAATTACTTTGTTTTCTCTAATATCCTATTCTTCTGATGTTTTTATACATCAATAATAAACGATTTTTGCATAAAAGCCTCCTCGGGGTTTTATTTTTATTTTAGACTAACGATCGCGGTATTCTGACTTAGGACTCTTACTAAAAAAATTTTTAAGCAAAAACCCATCACAGCAGCCGGACTGTAGCTGATTCTCACAGCTTTTCCCGTACATCGCTAATTTTATTTATGTGTATTTCTACTATTATTACTATTATTAAGAGGTGTATTATATCATATTTTTTATTTTTTTCAACACTGTGCATTGATTACCTGATTATCTACATATTGTGATATTTGCAATCGTCTGCCGTTATCTTCTCATTTAAAAATCTTAATAATACCTTAAAAAATACTTATAAATACTACCTCTTTTAGTTAAAAAATATGTTTTTACCTCTAACAACAGTTTTTTATTTTTTTGTTATGATATTATGATATTACATAAAGTAGTTATTGTTTTCTTGTATACTGGATGAATAAATTTTGGAGATATTTCTTTTAATGGAATTAATACAAACTCTCTGTTTTGTATTTCTTTATGAGGAATTGTTAAATTTTCCTTTTTTATTATTTGTGTTCCATAAAATAATATATCTATATCAATAATTCTTGGTCCCCAATGATAAGTCTTTTTCCTGCCTAAATTTTTTTCTATGTTTTTAATAACTTCTAAAAGTTCTTGTGACTTAAAATTTGTTGTAAACTTCCCTGCTACATTATAAAATTTTCTTTGTTTTGGGCCAATAGGTTCAGTTTCATACAAAGAAGATAATTTTATTAATTTTATATTCTTTTTACCCAATTCTTTAACTGCCAATTCTAAATTCTTTCTTCTGTTACCAATGTTAGACCCTAGTGATAAATATATTACTATTTTTTTATTCATATTCAACTCATAAAAAAACACTTAAAATTTTTATCAAAGTGTTTTTTTATTTTATTTACTCTGAACTTATCAAATCTACTTAAAACCTAAAACATCTCTCATGTCGTAAAGTCCTGCAGGTTTATTGTTAATCCATTTTGTTGCTCTTAATGCTCCTGCAACAAGCCCTGCCCTTGATGTAGCTTTATGAGATATTTCTATTCTTTCACCATCACTTGCAAAAATTACTGTATGGTCGCCACACACATCTCCACATCTTATAGCATGAATTCCAATTTCACCCGGTTTTCTTAATGCTTGTGTTCCATATCTCCCAAATACTGCAACATCTTTTAAACTTTTATTATGTCCATTTGATATAGATTCTGCAAGTTTTATTGCTGTTCCTGAAGGGGAATCCTTTTTTTTATTGTGATGAATTTCTACAATTTCAACATCATAGTTAGGAATCTTATTTGCAATATTTTCTACTATATTTAATAATAAATTTATTCCAGTTGACATATTAGGAGCAAAAACTATAGAAATTTTTTCTCCAGCTTGTTTCAAAGTTTTTTTATTTTCTTCACTAAGTCCCGTCGTTCCTATAACTACTTTTGCATTTTTTCTAAGTGCAATTTCTACATTCTTCATAGTATTTGATGCAATTGTAAAATCTACAATAATATCCCCTACATTTACATATTGTTCCATATCATTAGATTTTATTATTAAAGGATCTTTTTTCCCTATTGAATGACAAGAATCTACTTCTGTTCCTGCAATTATATTAAAATCTTTATCTTGTTTTGCCATATTTATTATAGCACTTCCCATTCTACCACAAGCACCACAAACTATTATATTTACCATATTTTCTCCATTTTTGCACACTTTAGCTTAAATATTCTTTTAAAGATTTACTTTTACCTGCATATCTTAACTTTCTTATAGCTTTAGACTCTATTTGTCGTACTCTTTCTCTTGTAACACCAAATTTTTTTCCTACTTCCTCAAGTGTTGAAGGATATCCAATACCTATTCCATATCTTAGTCTTACAATTTCAGCTTCTCTAGGAGTTAAAGTATTTAATGCTTTTTCCAATTCTAATTGCAATCTATATTGATATGTTTTTTTTACAGGATTAGGACTATTTTTATCCTCTATAAAATCTTCAAGTTTAGAGTCTTCTTCTTCTCCAATTGGTGTAGCTAAAGAAACGGGCTCCTGCATCATTTTTAAAATTTTCCTTACCTTATCTGAAGACATTTTTAAAAATTTACTATACTCTTCTATCAAAGGTTCTCTTCCTTGCTCTTGTTGTAATTTCTTTTTCAATTTTGTTAATTTGGAAATAAGCTCTTTCATATGCACCGGAATTCTTATTGTCCTTGCTTGGTCAGCAATAGCTCTATTTATAGACTGTCTTATCCACCATGTTGCATAAGTTGAAAATTTAAAACCTCTTTTCCATTCAAACTTTTCAACTGCTTTTGATAATCCTAAATTACCTTCTTGGATTAAATCGGATAACTCTAAATTACTAATACCAACATGTTTTTTCGCAATAGAAACAACTAATCTAAAATTTGCTTCTATTAATTTCATTTTATCTCTATGAATAAGCTCTTCTAAATCTCTTATTTTTCTATCCGTTTCAATTAATTCCTCTTGAGAAAAAGAAATTCCATCTTCTATATGCTTTCGTTTTGATATTAAACTTTCAATATATTCTATATCTTCCGCCATTTTTGCAGATACAAGCCCACCAGATATTCTTTTAAAATTTGATACACTTACTTTACCGGATATAAATTTTGCATACAAATCTTGTAATTTTGCAATTGGCATTTTATATTTTCTTTCTATTCTTTCAAGTTCAGAAGATATTTCATTCAATTTCGTTGTAGTAATCTTTATCTTATTTATAAGTCTTTTTATTTTATCCCCATTAATATTTAATCCTGCTATTAAAGAAATTATTTCACTTCTAATCTTTTGTTTTTTATTTTCAATTCTTATTTTTTCTTTGTTACTTAAATCTTTTTCTTCTGCATTTAAATCTAATTTTGAAATATTTTTTTCTAACAATCCTATTTTTTTAACAGTTTCCTTAACTTTTAATCTCATATTTCTTAATTGACTATTAGATTTTCTTCCCCTAGGCATAATTTCTTTAGGAGTCATTTCTTCCTGTTCTATTAAAGTATGCCAACTTTTTATTTCTTTTATTATTAAAGGAGACTCTAACACCACACGTGCAAGTTTTTTTTCATTATCATTCACACTTCTAGCAAGTTCTATTTCAACTTCTCTTTTAAGTAATGGAACTTTTGCCATTTCAGTAAGATACATTCTTACAGGATTCATTGCTTCTTCTTCGCTTTTTCCTATAATTATATCCATTGTCTCTGGTAAATTCTTTTCTTTTTTAGAAGAATTTTGAGTAGTTATATACAAATTCTTATCTAATACTTTTATTCCTAACTCTGCAAGTTGAATAAAAAAACTATCAATCTTATCCGAACTTATATTTTTCTCTACAACCTTTTTGTTTATCTCATCATAAGTAAGATATCCTTGTTTTTTCCCAACAGAAACTAAATCTTCAAATAATTCATTTTTTACCATTATTTTTTCCTTGATCCCTTAATTTGTGCTGTTAATTGACGATACTTTTCTATTTTAGAATTATCAATCTCCTTTTTACCTTCACTCATTAACAACACTTCTTTTTCAAGAATTTTTCTTTCCTCTTTTTGTCTTGCTAATTCTATATCTTTACACAGAATATTAAAAGTTTCATAATTCTCTAGAGAATTTTTATTATCCTTATTATCTTTTGCATTTATTTGCTCATTTATAAGTGCAACTTTAGAAAACCACTTTTTTTGTTTTTCATCATTTAATTTAGACAATATTTGTGCTGTAGAAATATTTTCTTTTTTTAAAAGTAAATCATAAATAACAATACAATTAGCATCTGTAAAAAAATTCTCTTTTATTTTTTTAATATACTGTCTATTACCAATATTTAACAAAAAATTTATTAATTTTTCTTCTAAAGAAAATTTTGTTTTTATAACAATATTTTCTACTATTTTACTTTCTTTACTTTCTATAATATTTGTTTTAAAAACATATTTTTTTCTAAATTCCTGCCAAATAATATCCTCTTCTATATTTAACTTTTGTGCAATAAAACGAACATACTCTCTTTGCACAATTATATTTTCATTTTTATTAATAAAATTTAGCAACATTGACACTGCTTTTGCTTTTTCCTGAGCAATGCTTATATTTACTTTTGATACAATCTCATCAAAAATAAAACTTATTGCAGATTTTGATTTAATACCTACCAACTTATAAAATTCTTCTTTACCATACTTTAATAAATATTCGTCAGGATCAAATCCATCTGGTAAAGCTGATACTCTCGCTGGCATATTATTCTCTGCACAAATTTCTAATACCCTTTGTGTTGCCATATTCCCGGCATAATCTGGATCAAATAATAATGTAATATTATCAGCATACCTCCCTACGAGTTTTGCCTGTTGTTGTGTAAAAGCTGTTCCTAATGGTGCAACTGCCCCATAAATTCCATATTGTTGTAAAAGAACTACATCCATGTATCCCTCTACAATCACTATAGATTTCTCTTTTCTTAATTCCGATAAAGCTTGATATAAACCATACAAATTAGACTTTTTAGAATACACTATTGTTTCAGGAGTGTTCAAATATTTTGCTTTGCTATTACCTAAAGTTCTTCCTCCAAAAGCAACAACCCTACCTTGAACATCTAATATTGGGAAAACTAGTCTATCCGACATATACTCAAAAATATTACCGAAATCTGATTTTGTAAAAAGACCAGATTTTATCAATATTTCATAAGTGTAGCCCTTTTTTATTGCAGATTCAAGTAGTTTTCCTTTTGGAGCATACCCTATCATAAACTTTCTAACACTATCATCTGTTATTCCTCTTTGCTTAACATATTCTCTTGCAAAAGAAGCAGACTTTGTATCTAGCAAGCATCTATTATAAAATCTTGCAGTAGATTCTAATAGCTCAAATATTTTTATTTTTTCTGAAACAGAATATTTTGCACTACAAGTTTCCTGTATTTTTATCCCATTCTTTTCTGCAAGTTTTTTAACACTCTCTATCCAACTAATATTTTCAATGAGCATTACAAACTTAAAAACATCTCCAGATACACCGCAACCGAAACATCTAAAAATGCCTTTCTCAGAACTAACAACAAATGAAGGTGTTTTTTCTGTATGAAAAGGGCAACAACACTTGAAATTTCTACCAGCTTTTTTTAAGTCAGTAATATAATCACCAATTACTGAAACAATATCTGAAGCTGTTCTTATCTGTTCTATTACTTGCTCTGGTATAGACATTATCTTCTGAATCTTCTAAAACCAGAACATTCTATAATATTCATCTGTCCGTATTTTTGTTCTAATCCATCAAGCATTAAATTTATTCCAAGATTATCTGAAGAAATATGCCCGGCAATTATAACATTTAAATTTTGTTTTTGAGATTCTTTAAAATGCTTTTCACTAAAATGCATTCCAACAATAGTTCCTACCCCAGCATTAACAAGTTTTTCTATCATTTCTGCTGGCCCCTCTGCTCCACCAGTCATATCAACAAAAACTTTTCCACACTTTGATTTCTGGTTTCCACACAAAATATATGGACCACTACCAAAAGATTTTGCATATTTATATTCTGGAATATCTTCTAATATATTCATTATATCTTTAATATATCTTGGCTTTAAAGAATTTATTTTTGTTTGAAGAAAACTTTCTACATGATTATCTGCAACAGTATGAGCAGTCATCATAGGTATATTCAATAGCCTAGCTGCATCAGAAACTCTTTGATGATTACTTCCTGAAATATTTCTTCTAACTTCCGCCATTCTTTGAGAAATTAATTTTTCTGCAACATTTATCGGTACCCCTTGAGCTTCATTTATCTCTGCTTGCATAGATATAACATTGTAGAATGTAGAAAAAGCCTTACCTTTTGGATGGTGTCCTAAAACAACATCAATCTTTGCACCGGAGAGTCTTAACTGGTTAGCAATCAATAACTCCGGTGTTTCTATATCTATTCCAACCATAATATTTTTTACTTCTTCTTTGCCAGTTCCAAAAATTATTCTAGAATCTGCATAAGGATTAGTTAACATATTTAAATCATAGTCTTTCTTCTTATCACTACTCAAAGATTTATATTCTTCATTTTTTTCTACTAATACTTTGCTTACTTCTTCTTTACCTCTAGGATCTTTTTCTATTCCTGATTGTATAAAAAATTCATACATTTGTTTTAAGTTCATTCAAAACCTCTCCAAACAAAAACATAAACAAAAGGGAACATTCTGAAGATTAAAGAATATTCCCCTTCTAAATTAACAAATCCTAAAACAACATCCAACAATTGATTATCTTGACCAATTATTATCTTTCATCATTTTACGACGAATTTTTCTCTTAGCTTCAGCAAGTTTTTCTTTTTTTAAAACACTTGGAGATTTATAAAATTCTCTTTTCTTTATCTCCTGCATTATTCCATTTCTTTCGCATTCTCTTTTAAATCTTCTAATTGCCTCTTCTACAGATTCGCCATCTCTAACTTTAACACTAACCATTAATTTTTACACCACCTTTTTTTGTGCCTTTATATTCAATTATATTACATATTCTACTAACCTGGTGGCCAACCAAATACCCTACCACCAAGCAAATGATAATGTAAATGTTGAACCGTTTGCCCACCATCTACACCACAATTATTCACAACCCTATAGCCATCAAACAATTTGTTATTTCTAGCTAATTTTGATATAACAACTTGAATATGTCCTAATAAAACAATATCATCTTCTCCAACATCATTAAGATTAACAATATGTTTTTTAGGAATCACCAAAATATGAACAGGAGCCTGCGGATTAATATCCCCAAAGGCTAAAACCTTATCATCCTCATAAATTTTTTTTGTAGAAACTTTTCCTGACAAAATTTTACAAAAAAGACAATCTTCCATATTTTATCCAAATTAAGACAAAAGAAAATATTATACTGCCACCGCCATTATGTGCCGTACATGTTATATTGTATATTATTTTATTTTAAAAATCAACTCATTTTAAAACTTGGCACATTCAAGTTACTAAAGCAACAGAATATATATAAAATTTGTATAAATTCTTTTTTAATCTTTTTTATATCAATTAAAAACATCCCTTCAACATTAAATGATCTACTTATTCTATTATTACTTTCTTATTTTTTCCATATTTCTCTAGGTATATTACTTAATTACCTATCTAATTCTTTTGCTATTTCTATATATTTTCTTATCATATTATTTTC
>CAMVLN010000056.1 GCA_947168325.1 uncultured Elusimicrobia bacterium
TATTAAAAAAAATAATGTTCTTTTTCCCTAGAACGAAAAATTATTTAATAGTTGTATTTGTTTTTTTATTTATACTTTTTTCATTTTGTTCTTTTATACAAATTGATAAATATAAAGATTCTTTTACTTATTGGATAAATGCTTATATTGATGCTCCTACATATCATAAAGTTTGTGATGGTTTGGCAAAAGAATACTCTAACAAAAAGCTTTTTGATAAAGCTACTAGATTATCTTTAAAATCTATAGAATTAAATAAAAAATTTGATTATTATTTAACATATGCAACAATATTACTAGAGAAAGGTGATATGGCTTTATCTAAACAAATATTTGAACAACTATTACAATTTGATAAAGATAATATTTTAATATATATACATCTTAGCGAAATTTATTTGCTTCAAAAAGACTATGACAATGCAATAAAGTATTCAAAAATTGCAATTAGAAAAGCTAAAAATATAGATGATAAAATACTTTCATTAGAAAAACTTGCAAAGATTTATGCTGTTGGCAAAAAATACAAAGAATCAATAAATATTCTATTACAAGTACTAAACTATAACAAAAACAAATCAGACACATATTTTTTGTTAAGTATGCTTTATGAAGATATAAACGATTTACAAAATGCAGCAAAGTATGTCAAACAAGCTTTAAAAATAGAACCAAACAAAACAGAATATAAAGAAAGATTAGAAACATTACAAAAACAGTTTAACAAAGCATAGATAATATATATTCTTTATGTCTAGCATCATCATTAACATCTTCATCATAAAGTTCATAATTTTTTGTTATTGCTTCTTATCTTACTAATATATCTGATACTATTGTTCAAGATTCTTTTAATTTTGAACTATATTCTACAATTATCATTATTCTTATTTTATTTCTTGTATAATTTTATTATATTTCGGCTGCTAAATCATACTATTCATTTTCATTATTAAACCTAATAGTACTTGCTGATATTCTTTTATGTAATATTTATGTAATATTCATCCAAAAATACTTTTACATTATATTTCTCTTATACTCTTGCATTTGCATTTTAACATTTCCATCAATGCCTCTCATTTTTTATACTTGATGGTTTCATGGTTATAGGTTTCCATCCTTCGCGATTTAACTTTTCAATCAATGCATCTGTCCCACATTTCCATCTAAATTGATTATCAGCAGAACAAAGTTTCCCCTTTAAACTATTTGATGTTTTTTCCTTCACTGTTTTTGGTGTAGCTTTTTTTGAACTATTTTGTATTTTTTTCGTTGCTATAGAAGTAGACTTTTTTACTGTGGAAGTTGATTTTTTTACAGTATATACCTTTTTAGCAGTTCTTTGCTGTATAGAATAATCTACATCTTTATATTTTAATAATTCTTTTATTTTTTCATCAGATGTCTTTGTATAAGAATATTGATTTTCTTTTGTTTTTAGTCCATCTTTAGTATATTTGCAAGCTGCATTCCATAACAACCAAGTTTTAATTTCACAATCATAACAAGCTTGTATTTGAGCTTGAATTTCTTTTGGACCATATTTTACTCCTTTTAAAGAAAAATCTTGTAGCCACGGTCTTAATTTTTCTACAGGTAATCTTTTCTTTGCACCTTGTAATGCAATGTAAACTGTTCTATATGGTTCTTTGTTCGGATTAGCTATTCCATACTCTCCATTATTGTAATGTGAAGGATATATCATAGGGCAAACATAATCAACTTGTTCGGCCATTTCTACAATTTTTTGTCCTATTCCCATATCAGATTTTTCTGTGGTTGTTAAACCAAAGACATCTATTGATATTTTTATCCCTTTTAAAGACAACCTTTGTTTTGCTTGTTTTAAGAAGTTTATTATAGCTTTAGAAGCTGTTGTAGAAGAATATTCTATGCCATATCTACAGTTACTAATTTTTCCATCTGAAGGGAATCTTATATAGTCAAACTGAATTTCATCAAAACCCATGTCGGCAGTTTTTTCTGCAAGTTCTAAAATATAGTCAATTACTTCTTGCTTATATGGATTTAACCATGTTAGGTTATTTTTGTCTTGCCAAAGAGAGCCATCAGGATTTTTTACTGCAAGGGATGTTTTTTTTCTAGGCATAACATTATCTCTAAAAACAACTATTCTTGCTATTGCATACATTCCCTTTTCTTTAATTTCTTTTAAATATTGTTCAACACTAGGAAGATTTTTTGAATAAGCAATATTTCCTGCAACATCTTTTATAGAAATTCTACCATCAATTTCTTTTATGTCTATAACAACTGCATTCATTTCAGTGTTATCTAACAAATCATTTATTCTTGTTTTATGTAATTGAGAATCTGTTGCAAAAATAGTTAAATGCATACCCTTAACTTGAGAATCTATTACTTGCTTTTTTTGTTCCAACAATTGTATTTGTTGTTTTTCCTCTTTTGATTGTTCTTCTTGACTACATTGATTTACGAGAACTTCTGTTTGTTTCTCGTTGCAAAAACAATTATTTGATATTAATAAAGCAAAGCATAAAATTAAAAATAATAAATTTTTTATCATTGTATAATATAATCCTCTTAAATTAAATTTTTTACAATTTTTTCTGCTTGTTGTCTTGCCCATAAATCTGCTTTGATATAATTAGAGATATTTTTTGATTTTATTGATTTATGTTCTTTTACAACAATTTCTACAATTTTAGGTATCATATCAAATTTGATTTTCCCTGCAAGAAAATATTTTACAGCTATTTCATTTGCTCCACTCATAACAGCAGGCATAGTTCCACCAATTTTTGCACAATTATATGCTATTTGTAAGCATTTAAATTTTTTAAAGTTTGGACTAAAAAATTCCAATTTTGATATTTCTGCCAAATTTAATCTTTTTATATAACAATTTTTTCTATCAGGATAAGATAGAGCATATTGTATTGGCAAAGTCATATTGGGATTAGACATCTGTGCCATAACACAACCGTCATTAAATTCAACCATAGAATGAACTACTGACTGTGGATGTATTAAAATATCAATTTTATCTATAGGAATATCAAATAAAACAGAAGCTTCTATAGCTTCAAGGCCTTTATTCATTAATGTAGCAGAGTCTATTGTAATTTTTTTTCCCATTTTCCATGTAGGATGGGCAAGTGCATCAGCTACCGTAATATCTTTAAAATTTTTTGTTGATTTATAAAAAGGTCCACCAGATGCTGTAAGCAATATTCTTTTTATTGACTTTTTATTTTCTTTAACTATACACTGAAATATCGCTGAATGTTCACTATCTACAGGAAGAACTGATACCCCATTTTCTTTTGCTTTTTTCATTATTAATTGCCCAGCCATAACCAAAGATTCTTTATTTGCTATTGCAATATTTTTTTTAGCTTCTATTGCACAAAGTAAAGGTTCAAGTCCTATTGCACCAACAACAGAACTTAATACCATACTAGCAGTTTTTATTGTGGCAACTTTATTTAATCCTTCTTTACCAAAATATACTTTCGTTTTATATTTTTTGTTAATACACCATTTCTTTAAAATTTTAGAATCTTCTTGAGAATTTATAGAAACTATTAATGGCTTAAATTTTGAAATTTGTTCTTTTAAAAGGTCTATATTTGAACCTGCTGAAAGGCCACAAACTTTAAATTCATTTTTAGTTTTAGAAATAAAATCTAAAGTTTGAACTCCAATTGAACCTGTTGAACCAAGTATAGAAATATTTTTCATACTACCTCTTTTTTATCTATATACATAAAATAAATAACAAATAAATATTATTTCAAATAATTTTTAAACACTAAATCTAATAAACTATATTAAAATTTTATACAAATTTTAAAATATTATTTTTTTAATTTATTATATTCAACTTTTGTAGATAAGTTGCACTTATAACTTATAAAATTAATATTATTAATTTTTATAAATAAATACTTAATTTTGACTGTATTTTTAATAAATAATATTAGCTTTATAATATTATCTTTATTATTGTAAAAAATAAGCAATATATATTTTTATTGTTTATGTTTCTTATACACACAAAAAATCGGGGTGACTGGACTTGAACCAGCGACCTCTCCCTCCCGAAGGGAGCGCACTAGCCAACTGTGCTACACCCCGATTTAATAAACTACTGTTCTAAAATTTTTAAAATATCTTCTAGCTCTTGTTTAATTTCATCAAGAACTTTTAAATTTATACTTTTTTCTTCATTAAAAAGAGTATCATTTTGCATTTTTTTTCTTCTATCTTTTGTAAGGAATTTTTTTACTCCTTTTATTGTAAGTTTTTTATTATATAACAAATCTTTTATTTGATTTATTATTTCAACATCTGCATTAGAATATTTCCTAATACCAGAATATCTTTCAGGTTTTATTTGTTTAAACTCTTTTTCCCAATATCTTAATGTATAGCTAGGAACACCTGTCCTTTGGGAAACATCTTGTATATTTAAATATTTTTTGTCTACAATATCAGTCATTAAATATCTCTTTAGATTGTTTAAATCTTATTTTCTTTTTTGGTTCTATCAAAATTGATTCACCTGTTTTAGGATTCCTTCCTTTTTTTACTTCAGTTGTTATTAAATTAAAACTTCCAAAACCTGTAATAACAACTTTTTGTCCGTTAACTAGTGACGTTAACATCTCTTCAAAAATTGTATCTACTACAATTGTAGCATCTTTTTTTGAAGGCATTAATTGCGATATTTTTTCTATTAAATCACTTTTTGTCATATTTTTAGTTTCCTTATTCTGCTTTTGGAGTTCTTGTCATCAAAGTATAAACTGCTTTTTTTGCATCTTTATTGTTAAACAAAACTTCATAGATTTCATTTATTATTGGCAACTCAATATTTAGCTTTTTACCTAACTGATAAGCACTAATACAAGTTTTTACCCCTTCAGCAACCATCTTTAGGTCTTGCTGTGCTTGTTTTAAAGTTTTACCTTTTGCTAACATTTCTCCAAGATTTCTATTTCTAGAATGTTTTGAAAAACAAGTTACCATCAAATCTCCCACACCTGAAAGGCCATAAAAAGTTTTTTCTTGCCCGCCAAGAGCAACTCCCAATTTTATAAGTTCTTTTAGCCCTCTTGAGATTATTGCTGCTTTTGTATTGTCGCCAAAATTAAGACCATCAATTATTCCAGCTGCAACAGCAAAAACATTTTTTAGTGATGCACCTAACTCTACACCAATAATATCATTTTGAGTATATACTCTAAAATAATCGTTCATAAATAAATCTCTAACTTGTTTGGCTAATTCTTCATTTTTTGAAGCTGATGTTACAACTGTAGGAATTTGTTTTGATACTTCCTCTGCATGACTAGGTCCTGACAATGCAACAATTTTATCTTTTGTGTTAGGATAAATTTCTTCTATTATTTGTGACACTCTTAATAAAGTTTCATTTTCTATACCTTTTGTAGCACTTATTAAAATTTTGTTGCCTAAATCTATGCCTAAACTTTTTATAGATATCACTGTGGACCTTAGAAAATGTGAAGGAACTACAAACAACACTACTTCAGTTTCATTTATAATGTTTAAATCGCTTGAAATTGTTACAGTATTTGGAATAACTGATTCACCAATAAAAGGAATTATTCTTTGCTCATCTAGCTTTTTGGCTAACTCTTTATTTATTTCCCATAACCAAACTTTATGGCCATTATTTGCTAATAAGCATGCAAGAGTTGTTCCCCAAGAACCAGCACCCAAAACTGAAATTTTCATTTTTGCCTCTTATTATTTAGAACTTTTTGAACCGGAAATTTTGTTTTCAGTTCCATTTAAAAGCCTTTTTATATTACTAATGTGTCTTATTATAACTAACGACACCACAATTATAGAAAAAATTAAAAATTCATAAGAATTTGTGTGGATTATATTATAACCATTAAAAAAATATATCCCTATTGGTAATACTATTGAAGCAACTATTGACGATAGAGAAACATATCTAGTCAATACAATAATAACTATAAACACCGCTAGAGAACATAAAGTTGCAATAGGATTTATAGCTAAAAACACACCTAATCCAACTGCAACACCTTTTCCGCCCTTAAATTTTAAAAATATACTAAACACATGCCCTAATATAACTAACAATGCAACAATTATAGTATAATAAATAACAGAATTTACAACTACAATTCCCTTACCTATATTTAAATTCCAAAAATAAGGAACAAGATATACAGGAATAAAACCTTTTAATACATCTAAAATTAAAGTTAAAATACCTAAAGGTTTGCTAATAGTTCTATAAACATTTGTTGCACCTGGATTTCTAGAACCATATTTTCTTATATCAATATTTTTAAATACTTTTGCTATAATCCAAGCAAAAGAAATAGACCCTAAAATATATGAAAATATTAAATAACTGATATACATATTTCCCTCGAACCAAAATTAGTCTTTAAATTTTTCTTTTGATATTTCTCTAAACTTCAATATTATAGGAGTTCCCTGAAAAGAAAATTTTTCTCTTAATATATTTTCTAAATATCTTTTATATGAAAAATGTACCAATTCTAAATCATTTACCGCAATTCTAAATGTTGGTGGCTTGGTAACTGGCTGTTCTATATCTTTTATTTTTAAAACTTTACCTTTTCTTGCATAAGGGGTTTTGTTCGTAGCATATCTTATTGTCTCTCTAAGTTCTTCTGGTGAAACCATTTTAGAATATTCTTTATATATTGCAGGTGCCAACTTAAAAATTCTATCTACTCTTTGCCTTGTTTTAGCTGAAATAAATATTATATCAGCCCAAGTTAAAAACTTTAACTTTTCTTCTAATTGCTGCTGAAATAGTTTTATTTTATCTTCTTTTTCTTCTATTAAATCCCACTTATTTACTGCTATGATACAAGGTTTCTTTTTTTCTACTATTATACCCAAAATTTTTGCTTCCGTTTCACCTATTCCTTGCTGAGCATCTGCAACTAAAACAGCAATATCTGCATCATCAAGAGCATAGTTCGTACTAAGTGTAGATAAATATTCTAAATCATCTTTTTGTTTGTTGCCTCTATGAAGTCCTGCTGTATCTATTAATAAATAATCTGTTTCATTATATGTGGCATGAACAGATAAGGAATCTCTAGTTGTTCCTGGAATATTGTGAACTATACATCTATTTTGTTTTGTAATAGAATTTACTAACGAAGATTTACCAACATTTGGTTTACCGACAAATATTATTTTTAATAAATCTTTTTTATCTTCTACTGTATCAGTATTACCAATCATATCACAAATTTTTTCCAAAAGTTCTATCATATTTCTACCATGTGTAGAAGATACTGATATTACAGTTTCAAAACCTAGTTGATAAAATTCGTAAGTTTTAACTTCTTCTTTAGCGGTATCTATTTTATTTACAACTAATATTACCGGTTTTTTACTAGCTCTTACAGATTTGGCAATTGATTGTTCATAAGGATGCATTCCTTCTTTACCATCAACTACAAATAAAATTATATCAGAACTTTCTATTGCTAAATTTAATTGCTGACTCATAGATTCAGAAAATTCTGATACATCTCTACTCCAACCAGCAGTATCTGTAACTATAAAATGTTTATCTTTCCATACTACCTCATAATCGTTTCTATCTCTGGTTGTTCCTGCTATATTATGAACTATAGCTTTTTTCCTACCTATGAACCTATTAAATAATGTTGATTTACCTACATTTGGTCTACCAACAATTGCAACTTTTTTATACATCTATTCTCCGATAATTTAGTTGGGGATAACATTAAACAAATATTAGCACAGACTTCTGTTTTTTTTATTAGTATAAACAATTTTACACAATAATTTATTATCAGCTGATTTTATAATATTTATGAGCTTTTATCAATGAAGGAAGGTAGGTTTTTCTTTAATTTTTGTATCACCAAAAAACTGCCCGACCTGGGCTCGAACCAGGACTATTCTGTTCCAGAGACAGATGTGTTACCAATTACACCATCGGGCATTTCAAATAATATTGAAATTCTACAAAAACTTTATATATTTATCAATGTTGTTGTTAAAGTCAAAAAAGATATGATTGTTTTTTATAAAATAAAAAAGAATGAAGAAAGGAAATAAAAAAGATAAAGAAACAAAAGATAGCATTAACACAGAGAAATATTATAAAAAGAGGAAAAATTAAAGACAAAATGGAAAAAACACAAGGAAATGGAAGAAATTTTTTATATAAAATAAAGAACATTACGAAGATGTAAAAAAATATATAGTGAATTATGGTTAATAGGTTTAGAGCCACAAAGTATAAAAACAAATAGATAGTTACAACAAGAATAGTAACGGATAGTATATTAAGACTAATAGAACAAACAAGAAAAAAATTTATTTTATGATAAAGAGAAAATAAAAGAAGTATTATTACTAAAAGGATATGATTTAAAATTAAGTGTAATAGAACATGGATTAAACATATTTATAAAAAATTTTATTATTATATTTTTAAAATATTTATTGGTAAAAATTATCAATCTTTTAAATAACTAAATTTGTTTTCCTTAACAGATTATAAAAATTTAACTATAATATGTTTGCTAGGTATTTTACATAATTCATGGTAGGAAAATAAATGAACTTACTTTTGGAAAACAAGAAAAATTATTTTATTGTGATGATAACAGAACTTATAATGTTATCTTGTATTTATTGGTTCTTTTTCACTTTTTGTTTTTCATCATTTTTGGTATATTTATTAGCAACAAGTTTTTATATTACAGAATACCGATTTTGGTTAAAAATATTTAAAGAAAAAAAACATTTTGTTTTTGATAATACTGAACATTTTTTATTATTTAACATTATTGTATTATCTATAATTCTTGCAATAAATTCATTATTACCATCTCATAAAAATATAAGTATGTTTTTTGTTTTTATAACAATATCAATAATTTTTATTTGTTATTATATTTTTCGACTAAACAAACAAAAAAGATCTCCTATTGCAATAACTAAATTTTGTGGAATATATAAATTTATTTCTATTATGTGTTCTATGTTTCTAGTGTTTGATTTAATTGTATGGTTTTGTGATAGAATGAACATTTTGTTATTATTGTATATGCCTATACTTTTTGGAATATTTACTTTATTGCTTTTTATTTATAACAAGGAATTTTATTTTAATTCAATACTTCCTGTAATATTGTTTTTAAGTGTTTATCTTTTGTCTTCTACTTTACTTGTTTTAAATTCTATTATAACCAACTTCTTTACATTTATGATAATAGTTCACTTTATTATTTTTAGTTCTATTTTCAATTGTTTTATGGCAAATTCTACACTAACGAAAAACGATGAAATTTTGTATAGAAAAAATATAATGTCATTAATTTTTGCAAATATTGTTTTGATATTTAT